>JAPOPA010000051.1 GCA_026713145.1 Chloroflexota bacterium | reverse complement strand
TTCTCGTCGAGAAGGGGCACCTTGCGAGCGGAGCCAGCGGACGGTCCGGCGCGATGGTGCGCGAGCACTATCTGCACCCTACCCTCGTCAAGATGGCAATGGAGGCCAGCGACATCTTCCACAATTTTGGCGACGTGATAGGCGGCGACGCCCGCTTTATTCAGACCGGCAGGATGCTCTTCTTCGGAGAGCGCGACGCCGACGCTGCCCACGCCAACGTCGAAATGAACCGCGAACTCGGCGTTGACATCCAAACCCTCGCCCCGTCCGAAGTTGCCGAGTTCGTACCTCAAGCAAACATGGACGGCGTTGCCCTCGGCGTCTATGAACCCAACTCCGGCTACGCCGATCCCATGGCCACCACCTACGCCTACGCCGACCAGGCCCAAAATCACGGCGCTGAAATTCTGACTGGGTGCGCGGTCACCGAAATCAAGACTGCCGGAGGCCGCGTCGTCGCCGTCCAGACCGAGGACGGCCTGATAGAGACCGACGCCGTAGTCGCCGCCGTCGGCCCCTGGGTCAACAAACTCGCCGCCCCGCTAGGCGAGTTCCTCCCCGTCACCCCCATCCGGGTGCAGATGGTACACCTCCGCCGCCCGCCGTCCCTCGAATCCCTCGGCGTCAACGTCATTGACTACACCACCGGCGCGTACTTTCGGGTGGACGCCGGACATAGCACACTTGTCGGAGGCGAGGACTGGGACGACCTGAGCGAGGTCGTCAATCCCGATGCCTTCGGCCTCAACGCCGACCACAACACCATCACCCGCTTCTGGGACAGGGCCAGGCTGCGATTCCCCGATTTCGATGCCGCCACCCAGAGAGGCGGCTATGGCTCCCTCTACGACATGACCCCGGACGGCAATCCTATCCTGGGCAAGTCGGGAAGCATAGAAGGGCTGTACTGGGCGACCGGGTTCAGCGGCCACGGATTCAAGCTGTCCCCGGTCGTAGGCAGGATGGTAGCGGAGTTAGTCATGCACGGCGACAGTACCGACCATCCCATACGAGAATTCCGCGCCAGCCGCTTCGACGAAGGCGACCTCCTTGAGGCCGAACACCCATACGAAGGCCGAAGACACCAGTAAGAAACTATCTCAAAACCAATCGTGGGAAACGAGCGACAAGGCTGGGATGGCCTCCTCTCCCTCAAGGGAAAGGATTGAGGTGAGGGTGAAATTCCTTCCCGTTGGGTTTTGAGACAATCGCGAAGAGAGGAACATCGAGGCCGATGCTGACGCAGACTTGGACATTCTACTACGACGCCGACTGCGGAATGTGCACCGCCGTCGTGCGCTGGCTGAGCCGATTCGACACCCGCGAGCGAATCACCTGGACCGCCATACAGTCCCTCGAGACGCCCCCCCGTGGCCTGAGCCACGCCGACCTGGAGAGGGCCGCTTACCTGGTCTGCGCACCCGGCGACAACCACGAAGGCTTCTTCGCGTTCCGAAAACTTCTCATGAAACTTCCATTGCTGATTCCGCTTGGCGCCCTCATGTGGATACCCGGAGCCAGGTTCATCGGAGTCCCCGCCTATCGCTGGGTCGCTCGCAACAGGTACAGAATTTCAGGCTGCCGAGTTCCCGGAATCGGCGGTAGCTCCAAGTTCCACTCCGACTGACACAGTCACACATACAGCCGCGGCCGCTGTGTTACCCAATGCCCCGGTACACTTCTCTCCTCTTTGGGATATAATGTCGCCGTTTGGCGGAGTTTCAGCAAGAAGGGAAATGTGTATCAGTATGTCAAGAACAGCGGTATCTCCCGAGATCAGGCGGGGTCGTAACCAACTTGCAGCCACGGTCGTTCTCGGACATACCGTAAAGCACATATACAACTCCGGCCTCAACTCCGTCATCATGGCCGCCATCAAGGACGATATGGGACTTACCGGAGCCCAGTTCGGCCTTCTTTCGACGTCCCAACGCATTACCAGTGGCACGACCACCATGATAGCCGGCTACCTCGGCGACCGCTTCGCCAACCGCTCCGGCCTCATGCTCCTCATCTCGCTCGGAATGATGGGCATCTCCTT
>JAPOPA010000289.1 GCA_026713145.1 Chloroflexota bacterium | reverse complement strand
CCAGATCCAACCCCTCGTCCGCTTCCTCGGAGTCCTTCAGTGCAATCCGAGTCCGTTCGCTCCATTCGTCAGGTTCCAATTCACCCCATTCGGATTCATTAGAAAGGAGTCGTTTCCATACCTGGGTCTCCCCGGACTTGTATAGCCAGCGCTCGCGCCGCAAGTCTCCGTCAATAGCGTCGGCAACGTCTATATCCTGGACCGGCTCGATCTTCGTGTGGTCAAGCATGCCGTCAGGGTCCAGTCCACCCGCTTCTGCCGGCAGCACGACCGTCGCGTATTCGATGTTCCTCTCAATAACGTCCCCCAGCTTCAGCATCTCGGCCTTCCCGCGCTCACTCAGCATGACAACGGCGAAATCCTCATTCTTTCTCTTCTTCACGTGTTCACCGTGCAGGCTGCGAAGGAATTTCCTGACGCGGTCCGTACGGTCACTCAATCTCTCATCCGAACGGATACGGCAAGACCGGAACCAGTTACGCAACTGCGAACCGTCGATTCTATGTGTCTTGAATAGTGAAACTTCGTTTCGCCATGCGATGTAGGTTTCAAGGGGATCGTATGTCTGTCCGTGGAGGTACGGAGCAACGTCCGGTCGTCCTGGCATGTCGTCGATGCTGGTAAGCGCCCAAGCGTCGAGCAGGATGTCGGTCATCTGAGGAACTGTTCGTTTCGGAGAAAACGCCCTCGCCTTGTCCTCGTCACTCAACTCCTGAATCAGTTTCAGCACGTTTCGGGGACTCGCAGAAATTGTCCCACTCTCTGCCCATTCCTGGAAGATCTGGAGCGTTTTGGCAACCGACTTGCCGAACTCGTCCTTCCCTGGGTCTTCATCCTTCTCCGTCCACACCACGTCCACACGCGCCTTGCGTCCTTCCCCTCCACGCCGGTTGACGCGCCCAAGACGCTGGATCATGGAATCCAGCGTCGTCACGTCACACACCATGTGATCGGCGTCGAGGTCGATCCCAACCTCACCCGCAGACGTGCTTACCAAGTAAACGGTCTCGTCCGGTCTCGCATCAGGATCGAGCATCTGTGTGTAGACCGGGTCGCCATTCACAAGACGGTCGCGCTCACGGCCTCGAATCGTTCCCGTCAGTAGCGCTACACGGTTGAATGAGCCCTTGCCCAGCTTCTTCCGCAAGCCATCTGAAATCCTTTGCGCGTCCTCCGGAGAGCGGGTGTAGACCAGAACTTTCGCTTGAGAGTCGTCGTGCTGATGGGCGAGATCGACTAGCTGCTGCACCCGCTTGCCCTTGGGGGAATGCAAGAGCAGCCGCTTCTGAGCATCAAGGCGAGCGAGAACCACTGGCTCTAACTGGTCTCTGGGTTCCAGTTGGAATACGCCGCACGTGTCGCTGCTCCGCTGTGTGGCCGACAATTCCATCACTCTGATCGGTCGAGGCTCATGATCTGATACTTGGATATCTTCCACACCCCGAAGGAGGTCGCTGAAAGCGGGCGTGAGGTGGGACTCATCGTGGACGATCATAGTATCTTGGCCGATTAGTCCGGCATGGTGAGCGCGCTTGTAGGGTCCGTCCCCATAGCCGCTGAACAGGAGCTTGCTGCCAACCATGTCTATGGTGCCAACGACGATGGCGGCGCGGGCGGGGTCGTCTTTCCATTCCTCATTGTCCGCCAACTCGCCTCGAAGTGTGCTTACCGCAAGGAATGGCGGCCCTGACGCAAGTTTCTTCAGGCATACTGCCAGAGAGTGCAGGACCATCTTGTGCTCTGTCCACTCCGATTTGCACGGCTCCAGCAGCCTCTCACGAATACTCATTACAACGTTCGTCGCTTGGTCAACGACTGTACGCCTATTGACGATGTATACCAAACGTCGGGGCAGGGTTATATGCCCATCATCGGCTTGCCGCGCAAGCCCGATCAGCCATATCGGTATGATGGATGTCTTCCCCAAGCCGGTTGGGATGTCGCACACTCGCGGTACCTCTATACCCGAGCGCAGGCGAGCAAAGAGTCGTACTTGCCACCGCAAGGGAGCATGGGTAGTCAGGGCCTCAAAAGTCTCATCGAACTCAATCATAAGGCGAGGCCCTCACCGCAGAGGCCAGTTGAAGTCGCGGGACACACGACGCGTAGAGAATCCCGTCCGCATGGGCAGGCAGTAGACCAAGCGACGCGGTACGGCGGTGTCCCCGCGCTCGCAACGCAGATACAGCCATCTCAAGACCGCAGCCTCGGTCTTACCCGCGCCCGTCGGGACCCTCAGTAGGGCAGGAGGGTCCCGGCTCTCGGCAAGCGCGGTCTGGTAAGGGTAAGGAGCGAATCCCGTCGCCTTCTTGAAGTAGTCTGCGTAGGCCATTTCTTTCCCCTGCCTTAAACCCTATCACAAGAGTCTTGAAGTACCGGAGAATCATGGAATGCGCTCTCGTACACTGGTCAGGTTTAGGAGTACAATCTCAAGGGGACCTAGCTCCATGACACTGTTGGGTGGTGCCCCATTGTGATGGCGAAGATCCCGGCGGTCAGTCCAACGTTCGTAGAGCAGGATGTCGATGGCAACCAATCAGGTGTGGCCGACCCTATCCCTGTTTGAGTATCAGGGTGAGAGGCTCATTGCACTAGGGGGAAGACCAGACCGAACGCGGTTCTGTCTATAGCCAACCTTGGCCCACTGGGGTCCCCTGCACACGCGGGGATAGACCACTTACACAAGGCTTGCGGCGTCTTCTGATTTGTGGCGACTCAGAACTCGACGCCACCACTTGAAGGACGAAGACGATTGGGTGGAGAATTGGTTCCAAGGATCTGCGATGATAATTCTCCACGCTGGTGAGTCGAAAGGTACGTTGGTTCTCTGGGGCGAGGCATCGATGGCCCCCCGCGTCCGCCCGCCCTCACGTCGCCGGCGACGGTCGAGCGGCGCTTCCGCGAGCCTCCATCCGTTTGCCGCCAGGGCCGACGGTTTGTCTGGGGCGCTGAAGGAAACAGGGCTCAGCCTCAAACCGGCAGCAAAGAGAGCCTGCCACGTGACCGCATGGTTGCCAACCAAAGGCGATAGACCCATTCCTTCCAGCAGCCTCATTGCCGAACCGCCCAGGTCGCGTGCAAAGACTAAACTGGCGGCATGGGCAGTCCCAGCCTATCGACTCTCGGCAGAGGAGGCCGTGGAGCTTCTGTGCGTGTCGGCAGGCAGACGGACGCTTGCGGCGGGAGTGATAGTCGGACCGGATCTCGCGTACTGGGCGGAGGCGCTCCGCTTCGCAGGGTCGATAGTGGCGCGCCAGCAGTATCTTCCTGGTCTGACGGCTGATGGGGATGAGGTCCGCGCGACGTGGGACCCCGTCTTTGTCGGTGCGGACGCCGAACGGCTTGCCGGGCTGCCGAGACGAATGCCTGCGGTCGCGCGAGCGCTCTCCGAGCCCGACGCAACCGCGCCCCCCGAGAGGCCTTCCACCGAGGCGCTAAGGCGGTTCGTGGCCACGCTAACGGACCACCTGGTACGCACCGCAGTCTCTGATACGTCTCCGGCGGCCCGTCACCGGAGGAATAGGCCTTCGTTCGACAGCGTGCACGACTCCTGGCTCCATGCCCTGATGTCGAAAGACGGAGCCGTTGTGGGAGATGCGTCGGATCTCGCCCATCTCGCGGCACAGGTCCGCGAATGGCGACGCCCCATCGCCGTTTCAGCAAGCTCCCCGTTTCGTCTCTGCTTCCGCTTGGAAGAACCGGAAGACGTCGCGGAAATCGCCATGGCGGACGATGGAACCGTCGATGAAGCATGGTACGTGCGGTATCTGCTCCAGCCTCACGACGACCCGAGCCTTCTCATCCCGGTAGAAGAGGCGTGGAAGGCCGGGGGCCAAAAGCTCGCAGCGCTCATGCGAAACGGCTCGAACGTGCGGGAGTTCCTGCTCTCCTCACTAGGGCAGGCTTCGGGCATCTGCCCTTCCATCACGGCCAGTCTCGAGAACGCAAGGCTCGCCGGATACTCGCTGGATGCTGCCAAGGCTCACGAGTTTCTGACTGAAGAGGCCATCGCTCTCGAACAGGCGGGCTACGGCGTGATGCTTCCGGCGTGGTGGACGCGCAAGGGCACGAAGGTCCGCCTCGCCGTCCAGGCCAGAGCCAAGAGCCCGAAGATGCAGGGCGGAAGTGGTCTGCACCTGGAGACGATTGTCCAGTTCGATTGGGAAGTGGCCCTCGGAGGCCAGAAACTGACCCTCCGGGAGTTGGAGGCGCTTGTGCGGATGAAGGCCCCGCTGGTCAGGGTCCGCGGTCAATGGGTCGAGGTGAGCTCCCAGGAGATTCAGACGGCGATCGATTTCTGGGAGAAGAAAGGCACGGAAGAGGCAAGCGTCCGAGACATCATCCAGATGGCGCTCGGAGTCAAGGATGCACCGCAGGGGTTCGATTTCAACGGCGTCAGGGCTACCGGCTGGATCGGTAAGCTGCTGAAGCAACTGGATGGGCAAGCGGAATTCAAGGAGCTTGCGTCTCCTAGGGGCTTCTCCGGCACCCTCCGTCCCTACCAGACTCGCGGCTATTCGTGGCTCTCGTTCCTGCGGCAATGGGGTCTGGGAGCGTGTCTGGCCGACGACATGGGCCTGGGCAAGACGGTCCAGACCCTGGCGCTCATCCAGCGCGATTGGCGGGCTAAAGGCAAGCGGCCTGTTCTCCTCGTCTGCCCAACCTCAGTGGTAAACAACTGGGAGAAAGAGGCCGCCCGCTTCACTCCTCGACTTCCCGTACTCGTCCATCACGGCCCCGACAGGAAGCGAGGCGCGGCGTTCAAAAAGGAGGCAGGGAAGCACGCCATCGTCGTCTCCAGCTACGGACTGGTGCATCGGGACATCAAGTTCCTGAAGGACGTGCCATGGGGCGGCGTGGTGCTCGACGAGGCCCAGAATATCAAGAACCCTGAGACCAAGCAGGCGAGAGCAGCACGGTCGCTAGAAGCCGATTACCGTGTTGCATTGACCGGAACGCCGGTAGAGAACAACGTGGGCGACCTGTGGTCGATCATGGAGTTCCTGAACCCCGGTTTCCTGGGCTCCGAGAGCGAGTTCAAGCGTAAATTCTTCGTGCCCATCCAGGCCGAGCGGGACCCAAGCGCGGCGGAACGTCTCAAGCGCATCACCGGCCCGTTCATATTACGGAGACTCAAGACGGACAGGTCGATCATCTCGGACCTGCCCGAAAAGCTGGAGACGAAGGTCTTCTGCTCGCTGACGAAGGAGCAGGCATCCCTCTATGCCTCCGTCCTCAAAGAGACGGAAGAGGCGCTGCAGGACGCCGAGGGCATCCAGCGGAAAGGCCTTATCCTGGGCACGCTCTCCAAGCTCAAGCAGGTCTGCAACCATCCGGCACAGTTACTTGGCGACAACTCCAGCATCGCTGGCCGCTCTGGCAAGGTTGTCAGGTTAACGGAGATGCTGGAAGAGGTCACCGAGGTCGGTGACCGGGCGTTGGTCTTCAGCCAGTTCGCGGAGATGGGTGGGCTGCTTCAACGCCACATGCAGGAGACATTCGGTCTGGAGGCGCTATTCCTTCACGGCGGGGTGCCGAAGCGCCAACGCGATCGTATGGTGGAGCGCTTCCAGAGTGAAGGTGGTGGGCCGCCGATCTTCATTCTGTCTCTGAAGGCTGGCGGCACGGGGTTGAACCTTACCTCGGCGAACCACGTCTTCCACTTCGACCGCTGGTGGAACCCGGCGGTCGAGAACCAGGCGACCGACCGGGTGTTCCGCATCGGACAGGTGAGGAACGTTCAGGTCCACAAGTTCATCTGCGCCGGAACGCTGGAGGAGAAGATCGACGAGATGATCGAGCGCAAGAAGGCGGTTGCCGAGAAAGTCGTCGGCGCAGGTGAGGGCTGGCTGACGGAGCTTTCCAACGACGACCTGAAGGATGTCTTGGCTCTGAGCAAGGAAGTGGCGGGGGTATAGGATGGCGTACTATTACGACGAATACTTCAAGCCTTCTCGTCCTCGCGAGGCCAAAGGCGGAATCAGGGCGCAGTCCACGCGGGGTGGATTCGGCGAGAGTTGGTGGGCAAGGCGCTGGGTAGAGGTTCTGGAAGACCTCGACCTTGGAGCGAGGCTCACCCGCGGCAGGTCCTATGCCCGCCGAGGCCAGGTGCTGTCGATTGATGTCGAAAAGGGCGCCGTGACGGCCCAGGTGCAGGGCTCTCGCACCCGGCCCTACCGTGTCGAGATCAGAGTCGAGAGGCTCTGGGGTTCGGACTGGGAGAAGCTAACCTCTGCGCTCTCGCAGAGGCCCGTCTTCGCCGCGAAGCTGCTGGCCGGCCAGATGCCCGAGACGATCGAGGACGTATTCACAGACGTAGGACTCTCCCTCTTCCCTGACAGGAGTGACGACCTTGAGACCGACTGCTCATGCCCCGACTGGTCGAATCCTTGCAAGCACGTAGCGGCAGTCTACCTCCTCCTGGGCGAGGAGTTCGACCGCGACCCCTTCCTTATCTTCAAGCTGAGGGGAGCGGAGCGAGAGGAGCTTGTAGGCGCGGCCGCGGAGAGCGGCATCAGAGCCGATGAAGCGACCATCGAGGCTTCCGATGAGGGGGCAAACCGATCTCCACCTGAGCCGCTTCCTGTTGATCTCGTCGAGTTTTGGGGACAGGAGAATGCTGAGCGAGAGGAGGATGTCCACGGAGCGGCGCGCATCCCAACGGTTTCTGCCGTGCTGCCGAAACGGTTGGGCGGCTTCCCTTTCTGGCGAGGTAAGGAGAGCCTCGTCCTTGTGTTGGAGGAGATCTATCGCAGGGCATCTCCTGCCGGATTGGATGTCTTTCTTGGCGAACGGCGGAATCACAGCGATTGAGGGCAGTTGGCTCTTGCCGGAACCTCGACTCGACACATCCCCTTGCCCACCTCCACATCATGCGGCGCCACTTACACCACAAACACCAACTCAAAGACGGTTCTGCCTACCGCCAAGTCCGCCGTCGATGAAACAGCAAAAGCAACGCCTTACGGTTTCGGCCTTCCGGCGTTGCTCGTGCATAGGCTAAACATGGAAGTAGTGCTGCGGGACAGACCGGACGAGCGCAACGGGCGGGGTGATGGTGGGGGGTGTTCCCCCCGGCCCCGATTCGTTTCGTCGCCCTATTGCCTAGCCTGGCGCGCCAGTGATGTATTCTCCCCACGCTTCCATCAGCCCGCGCCGTTCGTCCAGCATGTCGGAGCGCATGTAGGCCTGTGCTACCGAGTCTCCAATTCTATGCGCTAGTGCCGCCTCACACGCCGCCCAAGATGCGCTTGTCTGTTCAGCAGCCCACACCCTGAATGCCGTTCTCATACCGTGCGGGGTCGTGCGCTCGGAGAGTCCCAAACGTCGCAACAGCTGCGAAAAGGTCATGTCTGAAAGCGTCTTGCGCCGACGCAGGCGTGATGGGAAGATCACACCGCTACCATCGTCTAGGTCCCGTGCACGTTCGAGCACGTTTAGGGTTACACTACTGAGCGGAACGCGATGCTCAATGCCCGCTTTCATTCGTTCAGCGGGTATCGTCCATGTCTTAGCCTGCCAGTCGATTTCATCCCATGTCGCACCCCTCACTTCACTAGAGCGCGCCGCCGTGAGGACTAGGAATCGGAATGCCAGCTTAGCGGCCTCGTTTGCCGTCGATGCCTCCACGACTCGGAGTATCTCCGACACGGCAGAGTATGGGGCCGCACGAAAGTGGTTGTTGCGCTTTGCCTGCTTCGGTAGGCCGCCGTCGATTATTTCACCCGCCGGGTTGTCCGAGGCGTGACCGTTCGCAACAGCCCACGAGAAGATTGACCGCAAGCGTTGTCGGACTCGTCGCGCGGTTGGCGGCCTGTTGACCCAAATCGGCGTTAGGACTCGGAGCACATCGGGACCTGTGATACTGTCAACCTGCCTATCACCCAGCGTCGGGAAAGCGTGCTTTTCGAGCACCTGCAGCCAGTTACGCCGATGCTTCCCGTTCCGGAGGTTCGGGGAGTGCAGGTCGAAGTAAGCCATCGCCGCCTGTCTGAGAGTCGGGACCGTAAAGACCTCGTCCAGCGTGTCAGAGTCGTGATCGGTCGTGTTGGAGTCGTTTATCTTGCGAGGGTCAGTCCCGTCCGCTATTGCAGTACGGTACCGTGCGGCCCTCGTCCGCGCTTCCGTGAGCGACACGTCGGGGAAACCACCTAGCCCCATGTCACGTCGCTTACCGTCAACTGTCGCCCGGAGCACCCAAGACTTGCAACCTGCCTTGGTGACGAATAGGTGCAGGCCGTTCGAGTCGGAATAGCGCCCCGGTCGTGTGACGGACCGCGCTTTCGACGCTGAAAGAACCATGTCGATAACTCCCAAGAAGCAATTCTGTTACCACACTGTTACCACACTTGGCGCCACAGGTCAACAAAACAGCGGGAACCGACCTGAGCGACTCTGAGAAACTAATTGAGACTACACAGCCGTGTTTCCAGCTACACCAATGGACTCTATATGCCGTTATTGAGACGCATAGAGACTGTTTGAGTACGACTGAGAAAAGGTGTTTATGGTGGCCCCAACGGAATTCGAATCCGTGTTTCCGGCTTGAAAGGCCAGCGTCCTAGTCCTCTAGACGATGGGGCCAGGTCCGGACCTGCGAGGTAGTGATCTCGAGGTCATTATCGGTCTTGAAACCGCGGTGAGACGTGGAAGTCCCAACGCCGACCAACGGTGATATTGTATCCCGACGCTCGGTCGAGTGGCAACGAATGGTGGGCCAATTGGCGTGTATCTGTCTTGTAGGATGAGAGGATCACCCTCACTCCCATATCGAGTAGGGGACGGGCTCTAGCCGTCTCGCTCATGGGAGTGGCGATTTTCATGCCACAGGCTACGCCGACTGGCACCGTTTCCATGTGATTTTGATATTGCGATTCACCCTCACCCCCGTATCGAGTACGGGGCAGGCTCTAGCCCTCTCCCACGATGGGAGAGGGGATAAAACGCCGGTCGATTCGACTGTCACATTCAGATTGAAACGGTACTGGGTTGATACCGGTCGGGGAGAATCAACTTGGTTCGTCAGCGGCTGTCGGTGATAATACCGCGCTGCGTCCTGTTCAGCTCGATATCGAAGCATTGCGCGGGGTCCTTGTTTTCCTGGGTCTGGAGCCAGAGGATGCAGTCCTGGGGAGACAGCCCCGCTATGGTCGGCTCGCTTATCTGGAATTGGAAGAGCTTCCACTCCGGATGCTCGTAGACGTAGCTCAGTTTGAAGGGAACCGGTCTCGGATCCAGCGGGTAGTAACCCTTGAGTATCATGACGTCTTCAATTGTGGTGAAGTCCTCCTCGTCAATGCCCAGACCAATGTCCTCGAAAACGGGAAGCTCCTGGAAGGTTGGCGCAAGCAACTCGATTCCCGTCAAATCATGGTTTGCGTCGATGTACGACTGATAGGCGTTCTGCAAGCGTTCGAGAGTGATCCCAATGGTGAATGAGTCAGACATATAGTTGTAGAAGGGACTCATGTCTCCTGTCTCAATCGACTCTCGGAAAATCTTCATCGTGCTGCCCGTGAGCTGATTGAGGTCATCACGGAGGGGGATCTGCTTGAACCATGCCCCGGGTCCTACGCCCGAGCGGTCGTCGTCGACGAAGGCGTTGACCTGCCAATCGCCCTGTTCGCGGACCATGTCGACCGTGAATTTCACGTCCTGGCCGCCGAGGTCTATAAGCGTTCCCCGAATGCGTGAGCGGTTGTTCGTTTCGAGCCTCCTGTCTCGCCACACGTCCAGCCGATACGTCAGGGGCAGACCGAGCAACTCCATCACCTTGTCGAACTCTTGCGACGTCTGCAGAGCGCGGAAGTGGGCCGTCGTGGTGTCGTGGTAGGCTTCGGCAGTCTTCCTCTCTCGCAGGAGGAGCAGGAACGCCTCCGCCTCGCCGGCGGAGTCATTGGTGTCCAGAGCCACCCACGTGAACATGGATGTCGTGCACCCGGCAACGGCAAGGATGGCCACAATGAGTGATCGGAGGACTATCTGCTTCTTTCTCAATTCGATCCTTCTTGCGTATGCGCTTCAGTTCTTAGATGCCGAGACGTTTCATGGTGAGTTGGTCAAATCAAGGCGTCACTTCGACTGGCTTTCAAGTAACAGCGGGAACCCCCTCGCTGTATTTCTCCCCCGGCGGGGTGTGCCGCTGCTCAGGGCGAACGGTTTGTAGTGTCCGTTCTCACCCTACATTTCTAAGGGTACAGGGCAAGCTCCTCCAGTCCAAGATGCTCGGGCATCCCGAACATTATATTCATGTTCTGCACGGCCTGTCCCGCGGCGCCCTTGACGAGGTTGTCTATGCAGCCGACGGCAATGAGCCTTCCGGTGGTCTGGTCGACGGTGGGGTAGATGCGGCAGTCGTTGTTACCCAGAGTCTGCTTGGTGGACGGCGGCTCGTCGGCTATGTGGACGAAGGGGTGGTCGTCGTAGTAGTCGCGGTAGAGGTCGATTAGGCGGGCCTGGCCATTGGGGCCTGAGAAGGACTCCCCTACCCTGAGCCTGGCATAGCAGCTTGCGAGGATGCCTCTCGTCATCGGAATGAGGTGCGGGAGGAAGGTGACCTCCACGGGGCCGACACCGTCGAGGCCGCCGAGTTCCTGGCGGATTTCCGGCATGTGGCGATGGCCGCCGACCTTGTATGCCTTTACACTCTCGTTGACCTCGGAGAACAGAAAGCCAATGTCAACGCTCCTGCCGGCACCGGAAACGCCGGACTTGGCATCGACGATGATGTCAGACTCGATGAGCCCCGCGGCGGCGACGGGCGCGAGGGCGAGGATCGAGGGAGTGGGAAAGCAGCCCGGATTGGCCACGAGGCGCGCTCCCGCGACCTCATCGCGGTGCAGTTCGGGCAGGCCGTAGACGGCGTCCTCGACGTGGGACGGGTGCGGGTGCGGGCCGTACCACTCCTCGTACTCGTCCAGGTCCTTGAGGCGGTAGTCGGCGCTGATGTCGATGGCCTTGACCCCGGAGTCGATGAAGGGGGCAAGTCGCTCGGCGCTGGCCTGATGCGGCAGGGCCGAGAAGACGACATCGACGCTCTCGGTGACTTCTTCGGTGATCGTTAGGCCGACAGCAGAGAGGTGTGGGAAGACGTCGCCGAGCGTCTGTCCGACGGTGCTCCGTCCGGTGACCGAGGTGACCTCTGCTTCGGGGTGTCGCGACAGGATACGCGCAAGCTCGATGCCCGAGTATCCCGTGACGTTGATGATGCCTACTTTCACCAGAACCCCCTTGGCCTGTCGCGACCGTTAGGAAAGTATACCTGCGTTGCGGCGGATGGCTCAAGTTGGAAAGGCAAGCACGTATTGCGTATTGCTAATTGTGTAGAAGGTGCGGTGGGATGGTGTGCACACTACGCCGCCACCCTTTAGATTCAAAAAGGGCGAATCATTCATGGTTCGACAAACTCACTACGAACGGTACCGGCGACCGAAAAGGTCTTCTCAAGCCTGCCCCCGTCGCAGCACCTTGCCGGGCCTTGCGCCGGTGTGGGTTCCCCCGTCGACGACGGGCACGCCTTTGACGAGGACGTAGGGGATTCCTTCGGCGTATTGGTGCGGGTCTTCCCACGTGGACTTGTCGATGACCGTGTCGGGATCGAAGACCGTCAGGTCGGCGGTGAGGCCTTCCTTAATGAGGCCACGGTCCTTCAGATGCAGGCGCTCTGCGGGGAAGCCTGTCATCTTGTATATGGCGTTCTCCAAGGTCAGGACGGCGGGCTGTTCTCGGACGTAGCGGCCGAGTATGCGTGGGTAGGTGCCGTAGAAGCGGGGATGCGGGAGGGCGTTCTTGTAGGGGCCGTGCGGAGAGACTGCGCGGCCGTCGGAGCCGATCATGGCGAGGTCGTGGCCCATGAAGTAGCGGACATCGTCCTCCACGCGGTTGTGGACGCGGGTCGGGACGGAGCCGTTCTCCTCGTGCAGCATTTGCAGGACGGCCTCGGCAGGCTCGACGCCTCGCTCCTCGGCGATCTCCAGGACGTTCATGCCAATGCAATGGCGGTTAGCATCAGATTCGATATAGGAGACGTACCAAGTCTCCCATTGGGGCGACAGACCTCCGAGTCCGGCTCTGACATCGTCTCGAATGCGGGTCCTCGTTTCCGGGTCGCTGAGGCGGGCCATGAACTCTGCGATGCCGCCCTCTTGCGCCCAGAGGGGGACGAGCTGGTTGTAGCCCGCACCAGCGGCCGTGTAGGGGTACATGTCGTAGGTGACATCCAGTCCGCCCTCGCGCGCCTTGACGAAGGGTTCTGTCAGGGTCTCCCCCTGCCCGTAGACACGGCGGTCGGTTATGGCGAGGTGAGAGAACTGCACGGGTATGTCGGCCCGCTGTCCTATCTCGATGGCCTCGTTGATGGCCGACATGTGCAGGCCGTTGCCGACCCTGGCGTGGGTGGCGTAGAAGGCGCCCTCGTAGTGACGGATGGAAGCGCAAAGTTCGACGATATCATCGGTCGTGCCGTAGGCCGAGGGAGCGACGGAGAGTCCGGTCGAGAGCGAGAACGCGCCCATCTCCATAGCTTCGGCAGCGAGGCGTTTCATTTCGCGGAGTTCGTCGGGAGTGGCGGGCCTATCCTCGACGGCTCCGGACGAGATTTGGAGGCCGGAGTGCCCGAGTTGCGGCGCGACGTTGATGCTTATCCCGTTGGACTCCATGGCGCCGGCCCAGTCGTCGAGGGTGTGCCACTCCCACTTGACGTTGCCGATGAGAGTCCTGCCAATATTCTTCTGGAGCGCCTCGGGACCACCCTTCCCGGCAGGCCAGGGGGTGTAGCTGCAGTTCCCGGTGACCTCGGTCGTGACGCCCTGGTGGGCTTTGCTCTCGCCACCGGGGTCGTCGAGGAGGGTGATGTCGGAGTGCGAGTGCATGTCGATGAAACCGGGTGCCACGACGTGACCTGAAGCGTCGATGCGACGCGACGCCTCGGCGTGGGCGAGTGTGCCTATGGCCTCGATGCGGCCGTTGGATATGCCGACGTCGGCGGTGAAGCGTGGCTCGCCGGTGCCGTCCACGACTGTGCCGTTTTGTATGAGGGTGTCGAATGCCATGGGTTTTCTCCTAGGGGGCGGCTGTTACGTGGGCGTCCTGTGCTTGAACGTCAGGGACGGGTTTGAAACCCGCCCCTATCGATTTGCCCGACATTCACCTTGCTTGTAGCGCAATCTGCGGACTTTCACCCTCACTCCAGCCCTCTCCCGCGAACGGGAGAGGGGGTAAGGAGAAGGTCTTGGTAAGCGGGGAACCGTGAGTTCCAAACAGTCTACGCGAAGATACCAAGGGGGTTGAGGGAGCGCGGAACGTCGGTGACGTCCATCTCTTCCTTCTTCTTCATGTAGCCGACGACGGCGTAGGTGAGCGGCGTGGCGACGGTCTCGTAGAGGATCTTGGTGATCCACTGGGCGACGGCCGCCTGGAGGAGTCCCTGCGCGCCCCAGTCTCCGCCGATGCCGAAGGCGATGTAGATGAAGATGAAGGAGTCGAGCCCCTGACCGACCACCGTTGAGCCGATGGTGCGGACGAACAGCAGCCGTCCCTGCATCTTGTACTTCAGGTAAGCGAGCACCGTGGAGTTGGAGAACTCTCCAATCAGGTAGGCGATGAAGGACGCCACGAGAATCCATGGCACCTGGCCGAGGATGGTGTCGTATGCTTCCTGGTCCCCCCAGAATCCGGCGGCTGGAATCAGGCCAGCGAGCGTGAGGGCGATGACCACCAGGAGGTTGGCCCCGAATCCCAGCCAGATGACTCCGCGGGCTATCCGGAAGCCGTAGACCTCGGTCAGGACGTCTCCGACGATGTAGCTGATGGGGAATATGATGATCGACGCGGGTATGACTACCGAATTGCTGCCGATGAACTCGAACGGCAGGTTGATGAGTTCTATGGGCTTCACCGCGATGATGTTTGAGGTAATCAGTACGGTGACGAACACGGTGACGACGATGATAAACGTGCCGGTGAATCGCATACTTGCTCCTTACTCCTCAGGTAGGGGTGATTGCGTTGGACAGGCTCTCCGCGAGCGGTCTTAATTCAATTCGCTGTCACCTCCCTCCAGGACACGGACGTCCCGAAGGTTTCGGTACGCGCCGTCGTAGTCCATGCCGTAGCCGACGACGAATACGTCAGGCACCTCGTATCCGATGTAGGTGGCCTTGACTTCATGAGTCCGACGAGAGGGCTTATCCAGGAGCGCGCATACGTTAATGGACGCCGCGCCCAACTGCGACAGCCGCTCCGACAGCACAGCGCAAGTTTCACCGGTATCGACGATGCCCTCCACGATGAGGACTTCCCTACCCTCGATCCGGTCGCGTAGCGGGAGCCAGCTTACCGTCACCTCCCCCCCTTCGGTCCCGTCATACCGCCGCATCCGCACCGTCGTCACATCGACAGGCTGCGCGAAGGCCCTCATCAAGTCCGACAGGAAGCAGACCGCCCCATCCATCGCGCCGACCAGTACGACCTTCGACAGGTCGTAGTCGCTGCTCACCCTGCCGGCCAGTTTTCCAACCGCATCTGCTATCTGATTCTCGGAGATCAGAACGGCTCCCAGTTGCATCACCCTCTCTCAGAGCCTCGTCGGAATTTCGCGGCATTGTATAGTCAAGAACAGGGGACGACAAGGGTGAGTCTAGTACAAGGTCGGGACGTGTTTAGGACATTTTGAGTGGGGCGGGAAAACGCTCAGATGGATGGGAGACTCGGCGACGGAAGGCTGAGGACGAGCATGATTGAAATTTGCCGCCCTACCCGCGCCTGCCGAACTCCTCCTCGAGGCGGGATTGGCTGAGGTGGATCATTGTTGGGCGTCCGTGGGGGCAGGTGTGGGGCTGGCTGCACTGCTCGAGCTGGCGGACGAGTTCTTCGGTCTCACGCAGGGTGAGGACCTTGCCAGCGCGGATGGCGCTGTGGCATGCGAGCGAGTATGCGGCACGTTCCTCCCACGACTCGTATCCTCCGCCCTCTGCCATCATGTCGAGCACGTCACGCAGGGCACCCGGCGGGTCCTCGGACACGAGGAGAGCGGGTACGCCACGCAGGACGAATGTCGTTCCGCCGAATTCTTCCAAGTCGAAGCCCAAGCCTTTCACGCTGGGACGGTGCGCCTCGACGAACTCGACCTGCTCGGGCGTCAGGTCGACCGTCGCAGGCTCCATGAGGCCCTGGACCGACGGGCTGCCTGTCCTTGCAGCCTCCTTGATCGTCTCGAAGAGGACTCGCTCGTGGGCGGCGTGCTGGTCGATAAGGTACATGCCGTCGGGGCCTTCCGCGGCGATGTAGGTCGTCTTGATCTGGCCGACGACGCGCAGGGCCGGGAGCGCACGGTGAGGAATCAGAGGTTGCTGGGAGGGTTGTACGGGGTCTGTCTGTAAAGGCAATCCGGGCGTAGCGCCATCCTGGGTGGCCTGGTCCTGTGGGAGAGGAATCGGCCAGAAGGAGCGTGAGTCGGCGGGAGCGGTCCCGACGCTGGGCATCGTGTGTCGCGTCGAAAGCTCCTGTACCGGCAGGTTGGCGGTCAGGGTCTCACGCACGGCACGCTGGAGGGCCGCGAAGACTCGACCTTCGTCTCTGATCCGCACCTCCGTCTTGGAGGGATGGACGTTGACATCCACCTCCTCGTATGGAACGACGATGCTGACGACGGCGATGGGGAAGCGACGCTCCATCAGGAAGCCCCGGTATGCCTCGTGCAGGGCGAACGTCAGGCTGCGGTTCTGCACCCAACGGCCGTTCACGTAAATGGTGACGTGGTTCCGGTTCGAGCGGGCGAGGGAGGGTCTGCCGATGAGGCCGCCGACCTGAATGGGGGCGTCATCTCGTCCCTGCGTCTCGATGTCCAGCATCGCCTCGGCCACGTCGGCACCGTACACGGCCGCCATGGCCTCGCGGAGGCTTCCCGAGCCGTTCGTCACGAATTGCGACCTGGCTTCCACCGTGAGACTGAACGAAACGTCGGGTCGCGCGAGGGCGAACCGTCCAACGGCAGACTGGACTCGTGTCGCCTCGGAGGCGGCGGAGCTGAGGAACTTTCTACGTGCAGGCAGGTTGTGGAAGAGTCCCCTGACCGTCACGGAGGTGCCGGGCGCGGCACCGACCTGCTGCTTGCGGATGAGCGAGCCCGCGTTCAGGTCGACCTGGATGCCGGAGTCCTCACCTTGCGGACGGGAGACCATCGTGACCCGCGAGACCGCCGCGATGCTGGGGAGAGCTTCGCCGCGGAAGCCGAACGTTCCGACCGACTCCAGATCGCCGTCGCTGACGAGCTTGCTGGTGGCGAACCGCTCGAATGCAACGGCCATCTCGTCCTCGGCGATGCCGACGCCGTTGTCGGTCACCCGTATGTACTCTATGCCCCCGCCCTTGATTTCCACTGATATCCTCGTCGCTCCGGCGTCGAGGGAGTTTTCGACAAGTTCCTTGACGACCGACATTGGCCGTTCAGTGACCTCGCCTGCGGCGATCTTCGAGGCGATTTGGGGGCTGAGCACTCGGATGGGCATGGCCGGTATAGAGTACCACTACGCTGAACGTGGAGGGTGGGGATAGTGCCAAGACAATCGTTTCCTAGCGGCCATAGCCACCACTATTTCGGGACTTCACGAACTGGACAATAGCGAGACAAGTGGCACGAATCTCACGGCTCATTACTTTGTCGTAGCGCTGTCCGGTCCCGCACCAACGGTCATAGGAGTGAGGCTCAGCGCCCCTTCCGCTTCACTGCGATTGTCCCATTGGAAGACTCCGGCGGCCTATGCTCCATACGAAAATTTGTCGTATGCTATTTGAGAGTCTATCGTAGGAGGATCGTGTTGGCGGCATTCCCCACGCTTCTGGACGTGTACGAGGCCCGCGCGAGGATCGGGCCGTACATCACGCGGACGCCGCTGCACCACTATCCCCGGCTCGACCGGCTCATCGGAGCCGAGGTCTACGTCAAGCATGAGAACCACCAGTCGCTCGGCGCGTTCAAGATTCGAGGCGCGCT
>JAPOPA010000264.1 GCA_026713145.1 Chloroflexota bacterium | reverse complement strand
GTCGTTACGACGTCTCCGGACGATTTGTTCCAAGTTACGACGCCCTCCGTCATGAAATCGCCGAGTCGCGGCATGACTATCGGAGTCGCCATTTTCTAAAGCTCCCTCACGAGAAATGTTGAGTTGATGTCCCCTGCCCCGTTATCCCATTACCTCGTTGACGGCGTCGATGACCTTGTCCGGCGTGGGCATGTACAACGCCTCCAGCGGGCGGCTGTACGGCACCGAGGTGTGAGGCGGATTCACCCGGACGGGAGGCGCGTCGAGGTAGTCAAACGCCTGCTCCGCGACCAGCGCCGAAATGTCGCTCGCCACGCTGCAGCGCGGGTAGTCCTCATCCACGATGACCACTTTGCGCGTTCGCTGTACCGATTCGAGAATGGTCTCCTCGTCCATCGGCGATGTCGAAAGCAGGTCAATAACCTCTGCCGATATGCCGTCATCAGCCAGCAAGCCTGCAGCCTGATCTGCGATGTAGGTCGTGTAGCCGATGCCGACCAGCGTGACGTCGTCCCCTTCACGCAGGATGCGCGCCTTGCCAATGGGGAACTCGTAGGCCTCCTCCGGCACGTGCACATTTGCGCTGATGCCCATTAGCTGACGGTTATTGAAGAGGATGACGGGATCATCATCGCGGATGGCGGAGATCATCAGTCCCTTGGCAGTGTACGGGTCGGATGGCACGACTCCCTTGAGGCCGGGGAAGTGCGTGAAAATCGAGTAGAGCGTCTCGGAGTGCTGGGCCGCCGTGTTCAGGCCCGCGCCCATGCCTGTCATGATAGTGAGCGGCAACGTGATCTTTCCGCCGAACATGTACCGCATCTTGGCCGCGTTGTTCGTGATCTGGTCGGCGCAGACGCCGAAGAAGCTCACGTACATCAGCTCGACGACGGGCCGTAGTCCCGTAGCCGCCGCGCCGACTCCCGCTCCAATGAAACCGGCCTCGGAGATCGGTGTGTCCCGAACGCGGTCCGCTCCGAACTCGGTGATGAGGCCCTTGGTCAAGCGCATCGGGCCGCCCCAGGAGTCGATGATGCCCTGGTCCTCGCGGCCCGCTCCGCCCGCAACGTCCTCGCCCATGACGATCACTGCGGGGTCGCGACTCATCTCCTGGCGAAGAGCCTCGTTGATCGCTTGAATGTACGACAGGTTTCGTGTCGCCGTTTCGGTTACCATGCTGTTTCTCCTGAAAGGTGGAAATTCCTGGCGTCGACCACTCTAAGGACGCCCTACGCGTAGCTGATGTAAACGTCGGTAGTCAGCTCTCCGTCGTTGGGGAAAGGACTCTCGTCGGCAAACCTCGTCGCTTCCACCACGTCCGCGAGCGCGGCCGCGTCGATGGCCTCAATCTCGTCCTGCGCTAGGACATCGTTCTCTAGGAGGTAAGACACCATCGTGCTGATGCAGTCGCGGGCCTCGTAGTAGTCCTCTTCTTCCTGAGTCCGGTATGCAAGCGGATCGTCCGCCCCGAAGTGTCCGTGATAACGATACGTCTGTGCCTCGATGAAGGTCGGTCCGTCGCCCGCTCGGGCACGGGCGACCGCTTCTCCGCCAATCTCGTACATCTCCAGCACCGACTGCCCGTCCGCAATCACGCTCGGCATGTCGTACCCTTCGGCCCGTGCCGCGATCGACTCTCCCGCGACCGAGTACTCGACGGGCGTGGATTCCGCATAGCGGTTGTTCTCGCATACGAAGATAACGGGCAGCTTCCAGATTCCCGCAAGGTTCATGGCCTCGTGGAGCGTCCCCTGGTTAGCCGCGCCGTCCCCGAAGAACACGACCGAGACCTGGTCGGTACCGCGCACCTTCGCGCTTAGTCCCACGCCTGTCGCAACCGGAATATTCGACCCTACGACGCCGTTAGCTCCGAGCATCCCTTTGTCGATGTCCGCGATGTGCATCGTGCCGCCCTTGCCCTTGTTCGTCCCCGTGGACTTTCCAAGCAACTCGGCCATCATTTGATTGATGTCGAGGCCTTTGGCGATGCAGTGGTGGTGGCTCCGATGAGTTCCAAGCACGTAGTCGTCGTCCCGCAGGTGCGCGCACACTCCCACGGGTACGGCTTCCTGTCCGATGGACGAGTGCATCCCGCGAAGCTTGCCCGCGTCCGCCTCGCGCTTCGACTGCTCCTCGAAGCGGCGGATGATCACCATCGTCTTGTACATCCAAAGCAGCGTGTCCCTGTCGATTCCGATGGTTGTCGTCGCCACGATGACGCCTCCAATATCCTGGCTGATTGTGCGCGATATGATAGCAGGGTGTGCAAATGGTGTCACGACAACCGTTTGACCTCCCTGTTGGCGCCTCCTACACTGAGCCCTGACTCCAATTCATTAGGACTACGCCATGACAATTTTTGACGCCCACGCACACTGTTTCCCGCCCCTTGGCCAGGACCGTGGCATCATGAAAACGCGCCTCGCTGAGCACCAGTACCACGTCCGCTTCCACAGGCAGGGTATTCGCAGGACGACAGACAACGCCTTGATGGACACTCCTTTTCTTGCAGGTGAGCGGGATGGCGTCTCCTTCCAGCCGGATGTCGGCTTTCGCATCGGGAATTTCGGACGGGTCGAGTTCACCGTAGATTGCGAGGACTACTACATCCAGTGGATGCCGCCGACCCTCTTGGACATGTCATCGTCGCCTGAGTACATGGTCGCGCAGATGGACTACGTCGGCGTCGACCGCGCCGTGATCCAGCACGACCGCATTTACGGGAGGCTCGATGATTTCCTCTCGGACTGCGTTCGCCAATATCCCGACCGCTTCGTGGTTTTGGCGCAGGTCGATGAGTGGCGAGCGGGCGAACCTGACCAGATCGAGCGGCTGAGGCATGAGGTCACGGAACTTGGCTTCAAGGGTCTGTACTTCTCAACGGGCGGATTTGTACACACAGACTTCGCCAACAATATCAACGACCCTGAGTTTGAGCCCCTATGGGAGGCCGTCGCCGACTTGGGAATTCCCATTCACTGGTACGCCGGAGAGTACCGCACTAACATCACGGAGGCATACTTCCGGGAGCTCGACGATATGCTTGAATGGGCCGAGCGTCACCCCGGCATTTCCTGCGTGCTAACGCACGGCCTCAACCAGGTCAGCACTCTCCGAGGCCAGCCCGATCGCTACAAGATGACACGGAGTCAAATTGATCTTCTGAAGTTGCCCAACTGGCACGTCGAGCTCATGCTCCACATTATGGCTTCCGACTACGAATTCCCTCCGTACAACCCGCAAATTCACGAAGTCGTACGGCAGCTGGTGGAAGAGGTGGGAGCGGAGAGCCTCGTCTGGGGGTCTGACATGCCCGCGTGCGAACGCACGTGCACCTACAAACAATCACTCGTACTGTTCCAGACCCAATGCGACTTCCTGAGCGAGGACGAAAGGGCACTGATCCTTGGGGGAAATCTCGAGCGACTGTATCCGCTGAACTAAGGAGGCGTCCCAATGCTCCCCTGTTCACCGTGAGCATCGTTACTCCCCGGCTCCGAGACTATACAGATGCGCTTGCACCTGTCCCGCTGCTTCATTCCTTCCGGGGTAGAGATTCAGGGAGGGGACTCCAGCCGAATTGCCACGACACCTTTCAATGTTCGGCGAATTTGCTAATCCTACTGATCATTGAACACCTCCAGATAAAATCCTTCGTAGTCTCAATACTAGGCATTGTACTTGTAATTCGTAATGCGAATGTGTATCAACTACGTAATTACTTGACTCTCCCCCCCTTGAGGCGTACACTTTCTGTAGGAGTGCAGATCGAACGAAAAAATACTAGATAGTTCAAGATGGAGATCTCGCGGATGACTGAAGAGAACGGATACATCGTAGATGCGACCGGAGTCCACAAGACCTATAGCACCGGCAAGGTTACCGTCCCTGCCCTTCGCGGTATCGACCTCAGGGTCAAGAGGGGTGAGATGGTCGCGATCATGGGGCCGAGCGGCTGCGGCAAGACAACCACGCTGAACTGCCTGTCCGGGCTGGACGATATCGACTCCGGCACAGTGATGGTCGAAAATCAGGTCATCCACGACCTGCCCGATGACGAGCGCAGCGATTATCGCGCGCGCCGCATGGGCTTCGTCTTCCAGTTGTACAACCTCCTTCCCGTTCTCAGCGCCGTGGAGAACGTCGAGATGCCGCTGCTGGTTTCTGGCATCAGTTCGAAAGAGGCGAGGCGACGCTCATTAGAACTATTGGAGCAAGTCGGCCTTGCCGACCGCGCTGACCACATTCCCGGCGAACTCTCAGGTGGCCAGCGCCAACGAGTCACGATCGCGCGGGCGCTCGTCAATCGCCCCGCCATCGTATGGGCCGACGAGCCCACAGGCGACCTCGACAGCGAGACCGCCCACGAGGTCATGGACCTGATGATCCAGCTCAACAAGGACAGCGGCGAGACCTTTGTCATCGTTACACACTCCCGCGAAGTCGGCGAAATCGCCGACAGGATCGTCACAATGCGAGACGGCCTCGTGACCGACGACGGCCTCGGTGGGATTATTCAAGAGCCCGTCACCGCGGCAACCTAGGCCCTAAGATTGTCCCTCACCCCGTGAAGTTGCCATAGCAAGCACATTTTCGTCCGAAACTCACGTAATTCAACTCCGCAATTACACGATAGTCAAGTTCCGGCCGCCTCAGCGGTCTTGAGGTGATTGATGGAAAAGCTATTCGGCATCCCCCTTCCCACGTTGATGTTCGTCCTCTCGGGCATCTTCATCGCTACGATGTTGGTCGTGATCGGGATGGCCCTGCGCAATCCTGTGATGCTCAAGTTGGGAATACGTCCCATTTCGCGCCGACCCGGCATGACGGCGCTCATCATTATCGGCGTCATGCTCAGCACGATCATCATTTCCGCTGCGTTCGGAACCGCCGATACCCTGAGCTATTCTATACGCGATATCGGTATCAATGGCCTGGGAACAATCGACGAGATCGTCATCTCGGCTCGCGCCCAGGAGGGCGACCGCTTCGGCCAGTCCTTCATAACTATGAAGCGATACGAGCAGATCCGAGCTGACCTTGTCGGTGACAACCGCATCGACGGCATCATGCCCCAGTTCACCCAGAACGTGCCGGCGGTCAACCCCGCGGAAGACCTGAGCGAAGGACAGCTCAACCTGCTCGGCATCGACCCTTCCCAATTGGTGGGCTTCGGTGGCATGAAGTTGGCGTCGGGAGGAAATGCCGACCTTCGGAATCTCGGGCCCAACGAGACTTTTATCAATGAGGACGCTTCGGAGGAGCTCGATCTCCAGTCCGGCGGTGAGTTGGAGATTTACGTCGAAGACAGCGCCGAACGATTCCGAGTCAAAGGTGTCCTCGAAGACGGCGGCTTTGCCGGTATCGACACGACGATGATAGTCACGCTGGATCGCGCACAGCAGATATTCGGCAGGACGGGTCAAATCACCTCCATCGTCATATCGAACCGTGGCGACCAGCTTACGGGAAACGAGTTCAGCGAGGAGGTCACGAAGGACCTCCGGGTCAAGTTCACCGACCGCGAGACGGCCTCCCGCCTGAAGGACCTCCTTAACGACGAGGTTTTTCTAACGGCCCTCGAACTGGAACGGGACACCGCCGTAGGCGACGATAAGAAAGAGGAGTTGACCAAACTTCTCGCGGGGATACGCGCGCCCGAACTAACCGACGACCTGGTTGCTTCGCTAGCCGACGTAGAGATTTCTGAAGATGTGCAGAATATCCTCGATTCGGACGAGATGCGTGATCTCCAGCGCGAGGCGACCACGCTATTCAGCGAACTCGCCGAAATGTATGTCCTCGACATCAAGAACGACATCCTTCGAGGCGCGGAACAGGCGGGCACCGCCATAAGCGTCTTCTTCCTGACCTTCAGCACCTTCTCGATAGCCAGCGGCATCCTGCTGATCTTCCTGATCTTCGTACTGCTTGCGGGAGCAAGGAAGTCGGAGATGGGCATGGCCCGGGCCGTCGGCGCGAAGCGACGGAACCTCATTGAGATGTTTGTCTTCGAAGGGACGGCCTATGCTCTCGTCTCGGCTGCCATCGGCGTATTGCTTGGACTTGCAGTTAGCGCCCTCATGGTAGGCACTCTCAACAGCATATTCTCCTCGTTTGAAGATGACTTTACTCTCCAACTCCACTTCACCCTTCCGACCATAGCTGTCTCGTACTGTCTGGGGATGATTATCACCTTCGCGACCGTTGGGCTGTCGGCCTACCGCGTGAGCTATCTGAACATCGTGGCAGCCGTGCGGAACCTGCCGGAAAACCTCGTGCCCACAACCCCTCCGGGACTCCTCAGCCGTCTCCTCGACGTCGTCAAGGGCATCTTCCGTCCCGCGCTCTTCCTCTGGCGCGCGCTGCGCTTTTTGATGCGACGCGACTACGTTCCCGCCGTGCTCCATGTGGTATTCGCCCTCGTCTGGCTGACAATAGTCGTCTGGGTGGCTGACATCCTGATTCAGCTGTTCAAGCTTGTCTGGCCCTACCTCCTGCAAGGCTGGCTCCTCTTCGTCATTGGCGCCGGTCTGACCATTGCATCCGCCGTAGTTTCTCCCCTGCAGCTTGCGTCGTTATTCGGAGGTGGAGTGTCATTGGCACTGGCAGGGATGGGACTGTCGGCTAGAGCCTATTTGATGAAGGGCGACATGCCGCCCGACCTCCGCGACCGGATCGTCTTTACGGCAGCCGGAATAGCAATCCTGGTCTTCTGGGCGCTGCCGTCCGGCGTCCTCGAAACGCTTCTGGGTAATATCGTTGAAGACTTGAGAGGCGATATTGACATCATGTTCGTCTCAGGAATCGCCATGGTCGGGGCCGCCGTATGGACTGTCATGTACAACGCCGACCTGATCCTTCAGGGGCTCCACTTCATCACCGGCCGTCTCAGGCAAGTCCGCCCGGTCTTGGTGACCGCAATAGCATATCCCCTTAGCTCCAAGTTCCGTACAGGACTGACCCTGGCGATGTTCGCCCTCGTAATCTTCACCCTCACCGTCATGTCTGTCCTTACGGACACTTTCGGAACGCAATTCGTTGAGGCAAGAGTCGCCACGGGCGGATGGGACATTGAAGGTGAAGTCAACTTCACCACGCCCATCGACGACATCCGCTCCGATATCGACGGCATAGATACCGTCGATATCTCTGATTTCGAGGCAATTGGCGGATATACCCAGATACCGATGCAGGTACGCGAGATCGAGGCCGATGACCAGGAGTGGAACCGGGTCAGTTACCTCGCCGCTGACGACGGATACCTCGAAGCAAGCGAATACGAGTTCAAGCTGGTCGCCGACGGATACGGCTCCAATACGGAGGACGTATTCGAGGCCATGCGAAACGACTCCAGCCTCGTCGTGATCGGCGGGTCGCTTCTCAGCGACACGCAGGGCGAACAGGGGCAGCAAATATCGCGCGTCTTCAACGAGGTTGGCTATGACGACGAGTCAATGTCGCCGATCGAGATCGAGCTGCGTGAGCCGAATACCCGTGAAGTATTGAACTTGACGATTATAGGCGTCATCGACCGCGTACACGACACCGGCTTCGGCCTGGGCATGATCGGTTCCAAGTCCGCCATTGACGAGGCCGCTCCGTTCCCAATTCCCATCACGACCTACAGGTTCCGCGTCACCGATCTTGAAGAGTCAAAAGACACTGCTCGGAACATCGAACGAGCATTCCTCGAGAACGGAATGCAGACCGTTGTCCTCGAGGAACTAATAGACGAGCAGCTGGCTGCGCTGCGTGGCTTCTTCCGGCTGTTCACCGGATTCATGGCACTGGGCCTGTTCGTCGGCATTGCGGCGCTCGGCGTGGTAAGCACCAGGGCCGTGGTCGAGCGACGCCAGCAGATCGGTATGCTGCGCGCCGTCGGATATCGCAGAGGCATGATCCAACTGAGCTTCCTGATCGAGTCGAGCTTCGTCGCAGTCTTGGGCATCGTCATCGGCACGGTGCTGGGGCTCGTACTTTCCTACAACGCGTTCCTCGACATTCGCGACGAGCAGGGTCTCGATACCATCCGATACGCAATCCCCTGGATACAGATGGTCGTCATCCTGGGTGTTACGTACTTCTTCTCTCTGCTGGCTACCTACATACCTGCCAGACAGGCGTCGAAGGTGTATCCGGCTGAGGCCCTCCGGTACGAGTAGGGGGCATAGCGCGTCAGTTGATACCGGCGAAGCGCCCGGGCGCGAACTCGTCGATAGGCAGTTTCGTCGCCTCCCGCACCACGAGATCGGCTAGAACTCTACCCATTGCCGGAGCGAGTAGCACGCCTTTCTTCCCACCGCCCGACACGAGATAGACATCCTCCCGGTTGGGAACTGCGCCGAGGATAGGCAGGTCGTCCGGTGTTCTCGGCCTGAGGCAGGCCGTTTGCTCCAAAATACGGGCCTGTGTCACTGTGGGAAGGACTCGCGACGCTCTCTCAATTAGGTCCTGCTTCGCCTCGCTGGTCGTAGACAGATCAAACCCGACACATTCCTCCGTCGCTGCCGCCCAGAGCTTGCCGTCCGCCTTTTGCACCACCGCACCGGGACCGGCAACATGGTACTCCAGTGGAGGGGTCAGCCCTTCCAGCCGGACGATCTGCCCCTTAAGCGGCGTGACCGGAAGGTCGAATCCAAGCCACTCTCCCATCGATCTTGCCCAAGGACCTGTCGCGATTGCGACGGCCTGACTAGCTACTTCCCCACTTGCCGTTCTCACGCCGACGGCCCGGTCGCCTGACCACGTGATGCCGACCGCTCGCTCTTCAACGACTCGTGCGCCCCGCCGACACGCGACATCAATCAGCGCCCTAGTGAGGAGCTGACTGTCCACCATGCCGAGGCTCTCCAGCAGGACACCTCCCAAGACTTCGTCTGCAAGACGGCTGTCCAGGGCCCGAACGTCCTTGCCTTCAAGCCACCGGGCCGAGAACCCGTCGGTCGCGTCCCAGCGCTCCATCTCACCCTGCAGCGGGGGCACGCCTTCCTCGTCCAGCACGACCTCGAGGTGCGACATCATCCTCCCTTGGAAGTCGATGGAAGACTCCTCTTCAAGACGAGGCCACAATCGTCGGTGTTCATCGAATGCCTCCCCGCCGCAGC
>JAPOPA010000021.1 GCA_026713145.1 Chloroflexota bacterium | reverse complement strand
CGACCTGGACGCCTACTCACACACCGACGCCCACTCATACGCCCACTTGGACGCCGACGCACACGCCGACGGCCACTCATACGCCGACCTGGACGCCTACTCACACACCGACGCCCACTCATACGCCTACTGCTACTCATACGCCCACTTGGACGCCGACTCATACGCCGACGCCTACTCACACTCCGACTCCCACTCATACGCCCACGTGGACGCCTACTCACACGCCGACTGCCACTCATACGCCTACATGGACGCCGACTCTTACGCCGACCGCGACTCATACCCCGACGTGGACGCCTACTCACACACCGACGCCGACTCATACGCCCACGTGGACGCCTACTCACACACCGACGCCGACTTTCACTCCCGAGGCAGCCCAGGAGGGGCCGTCACTCATCATCCCGCAAGAGATAGCCGGGACTTTAGGACAGACGGTAAGCGCGCCAATCACCTTCAATGCCGACGGCAATGCAATCTCCAGCATCACGTTTGCGGTCGACTACGACCAAACGTGCCTCAGCTTCGATCCGACGGATGGGGACTTCGACGGAGTTCCAGACAATGTGACCCTATCGGTCCCTGCTGCCTTCATATCGCAGGTGCTGTTCGCGAACGGGATGATACGGTTCGTGTTCTTTGCCCTTGGCGACACGATGCCGGACGGCGTGATCGCGGACATCACGCTCTCCGTGAGCGACAAGGTAGATTGTCGGGGTGAGACTGCGAGCGTGGGGTTCGCATTCGTTCCGGCGTTTGGGGACAGTTTCGGAAGGCCGGTAGAGGGCTGGTCGCAGGACGGCTCGGTCAGAATCGGCGACGACTAGCCTTGGCACTCGGCCAGGAACCATGGGTGTAGCGGGAAGTACTCTGTGAACTAACGCCCGGACTCGTCTCCCCTACCCGTCCCCTCGGTCAGCGTGACGGTCTGCTTTATGGCCTGGCTCTCGAACATCTCGACCAGACCGGAGGGCCAGCGAACTTCTATGTCCACCGGTTCTTCGTGGCTGCCGAGTCCGAAGGTGAGCCAGGGGCTGTTGGTGGAGAGTCCCGAACCGGCGGAGACTTCCTGGATGAGAGCATGTTCGCCGGCGTGGGCGGTCACCAGCGCGCCGACACCGTCACGATTGCTCTCGATCCCGACTGTCCTGACGGTGATCCAGGCGTTTTCGCCGCCTCGGTTGTGGAGCAGCAACGGTTCACCACTCGCGCTTGAGGACTTGCTCGTTATGACGACCAGGTCCACGAAACCGTCGTTGTCGTAGTCGCCGGTGGCTGCTCCGCCTGGAAAAATAACCTCGAAGACGACAGGCTCGGAAAAGCTTCCGTCTGCCCTGTTCACCCGAAGCGTACCCAAGGGTGAGGAGTTTTCAAGTACATCGATATAGAAGGCGTCGGGATAGCGGTCGTTGTCAAAGTCGGCAAGACTGACGGCCAAGCTGGCCCCAAATTCGCCACTGACGAGTCCCGACACCCGTTCCTCTATGGCCGTGTAGGTCCCGTCACCGTTGTTCTCAAACATTGGCTTGTCGGTACGGCCCGGGGCGAAAATATCCAGGTCGCCGTCAAGGTCGTAGTCTCCAATGGCGAGAGCCATGCGAGAGTCATCGTCGTAGTCCTGCGGATGGCCGGATGGTGAAAAGGCCAGCCCCGTCTCGAACGCCACGTCCGTGAATGTCCCGTCCCCGTTGTTGCGAAGCAATTCGGTCCGCACTCCCTGGAAGAAACAGTTGGCGATGAAGATGTCGGTCCACCCGTCCCGGTTGTAGTCGCTGAACCGGGAGGAGCATGTCGCCAGTTCGCCTTCGATGCCGGCATCGTCGGTAACATCGGTAAAGGTGCGGTCGCCGTTGTTGAGGTAGAGCCGGTCGCGGTCGTCGAAGGAGAGGCCAGTTGCAACCAGTCCGGCTGCATAGAGATCGAGGTACCCGTCGTTGTTCACGTCGCCCAAAGCCAGGCTCCATGACACCTCCGGCTTGTCTATGCCAGCCGTCTCGCTGATGTCGATGAAGGCGCCGTCGCAGTTGTTGACGTAGACCCTGAAGCCGCTTGGATCGTTTCCCTGGAAGGCCCCGTCACCCGCCAGTATCAGGTCGGTGCAGCCGTCATTGTCGATGTCTCCGGCGACAACTGCGGTGTTGCCCGTCTCGCTCGTCACGCCCGCCTGCTCGGCGAGGTTGGTGAACGTTCCGTCACCGTTGTTGTGGAAGAGGGCGTTCTTCGCTTCTCGCGTATTGGTGATGTACAGGTCGAGGAATCCGTCGTCATCGTAGTCGAGCCACGCCGCGCCGCCAACTCCGTCAGAGTTCTTGTAGATACCCTCGCGGACGAAGTCGAGGAGGTGGGAGACGTCTGCCAGAGGCCGGTCGTCAGGTGGCTCCGGCGTGGGAGTCGGCACGGCCACCGTTGGCACGGGAGTTGGGACGGCCGTAGGCTCCGGCGTTGGCGCAGGAGTTGCTTCGGGCGGCTGCCCGCAGGCCGCGGCGAGCGCTACTGCCAGGAACATTGTTGGACCGAGGAGGCGTCGTGCATTCATGCGGTAGCTCCCTGGGTGAATATCCGTTATCCTCGCCCAACGAATGCCGGGTATCATCCCACAATCGTGTGATTTTTCCCACGCGCTGTGATTGATAGGCCGTGAAGGAGTTGCCATCTTGAAGGAGCCGAAGATCATCCAGAGGGACGCCTTTGCCATCGTCGGGGTCGAGGCGCGTTTCATCGGGGCGCTGTCGCCGGACGCGAACAACTTCGAGGTGATCCCCGCCCTCTGGCACCGGTTCATCAATCGGAGCGGGGAGGTCGAAAACAGGTCAGACGATGCCAACTACGGCCTCGTCATCACACCTCCAGCAGGGGAACGGTGTCACCCCGACGAGCTGCTCTATGTGGCGGGCGCCGTGGTGAGGGAAGTGACATCGGTCCCTGAAGGCATGGTGTGCCATGAGGTCCCGGCATTAGAGTTCGCCGTATTCACTCATCGCGGCCCAATCGCAGAGTTGCCGAAGACGATTCGCTGGGCGATGGAGGAATGGCTGCCAAAGTCAGGGTACCGGTGGAACCTTATTGAGGTCGAGCGCTACGACCGTCGCTTCTCTATCGAGTCGCCGCAGGAATCGGAGATGGAGACCTGGCTGGGGATCGTCCCCGAGGGCGATTAAACGAGCGGGACGCTAACCCTTCGACGATTGCTTGCCCGCCTGCGGCAGCAGGGTGTTGGCGACCTCGGAGAGCGCGAGGGGATTGCCCTTCGTCTGGCTGTATATGCCCGTGATGAACGTCGGCGAGAGAGAGGCGCCGTAGTTGTGCCGGACGATCGAGTCGACCTCCTCCATTGAGAGTTCCGACAAGAGAACGCGCTGGAGGATCCTGCGACGCTTGAAATAGGTGAGGCTTTCCGTCAGGGGATGGCTGCCCGGGAGGGTCGATAGGGGAAGCATCGTCCCGATCAGCAGGACGCGCATCGTCGACAGCTCCGGCACGATGAATCGCAGCAGCGCCAGCGAGGAGTCGTCGGCGCGCTGGAGGTCGTCGAAAACGATCACGAGGGGACACTCGTCCGAGGCCTTCTTGAGGAAGCTTGTGACGGCGTCGTACAGCCGGAAGCTCGGCTGTTGCGGGTCGTCCATGTCCTTTGGAGGCACGAGACCCTTGAGCTTCTGTCGCACGTCGGCGACGATAGTGGCGATCTCGGACGCGCCCTCGCCCATCTCGCGCTCGAGCTGTTCAGGCTCGGTATCCTGCACGTGTGCGCGTATGGCCTGCACCCATGGCCAGTAAGAGGATGAAGCGCCTGCCTCGTCCGCCCAACCCCAGAGCACCTTCGCGCCGCACTCCCCGGCGAAGACGGACAACTCGTGGGCCATTCTGCTCTTCCCAATGCCCAGCTCCCCCTCGATAATGAGGAACCGACCACGTCCCGACATCGTCTCTTCGAGACCGGCGCGCAGCACGTCCATCTGTTCACCGCGCCCGACGAATACACCTCCAAAATCACCATTCAGCGACTCGGTGCTGACGCTCTGGGACCTCGACCCGCCGGACGATGAGCCATTTGCGCGAAATTGCATTCCGTTCATTTGAATGCCTTCGAGCGCCTTGATTACCTCAGCCGCCGAACGGGGCCGCCTCTTCGGATCCTTGGCCATCATCCGCAGGATGAGGGCTTCGAGCGGTCTCGGGCAGCGCGGGTTGTGCCATGTCGGAGACACGGGTTCCGTCTCGAGGTGCTGCCGCACCACCGAGGGTGTGTCGTATCCCATGAAGGGGGGTCTGCCACAGACCATTTCGTAGAGAACGACACCGAGGGCATACAGGTCGGCCCGGGGCGTCACCTCGCCTCCGGTTATCTGCTCCGGCGGCATGTAAGTGACCGTACCGACGACGTTGCCGGACTGGGTGACGCGCGCCCGGTTGCGCGATTTGGCGAGGCCGAAGTCGCCGATCTTCGCTGTGCCGTCCTTGGTGAGCCAGATATTGCCGGGCTTGATGTCGCGGTGCACGATACCGTTGGCGTGAACGAAATCGAGACCCTGGCACACCTGCGTCATCACCCGCACGACATCGTCCAGTGCCAGCCCTTCGTCCGGCGCGTTTTCGATGAAACCGGCCACGTCGCCGCGCCTCATCAACTCTGTGACCATATAGGGATGGGGCTCAATGGAGCCTTCCGGCACGCACTCCCCAAAGTCGAACACCGTCACAACGTGCGGGTGGGAACCGAGCCTGCCCATCGCCTGCGCTTCCAGGGTGATTCTCTGCCGGGATACGGCGTCAAGCGTCTCGATCTTCACGATGGCGAACGCAACGTCCCGATCAAGGAGGGAGTCCCTGGCTTCGTAGACCTTCTTCCTCGCTCCCTCGCCAATCATCCGCCCCAAGGCGTAGCGCCCATTGATTACCCCACCGGAGACATCGAAGTAATCGGCGGTTGCGGACGAGGTAGAGTTGGACCCACCAGTGGACTGTTGAAAGCCGTCCTCTCCCAGCGCTCTGCTTGCGGCTGCAAGGAATGCCTGAGCGTCCACATTGTTCGGTTCGAGCGCCAGCACGTCGCGGCTCGTGTCTCGGACGACCTCCCATTGCCGGGAGATCACCGCCTGTTCCAGTTCCCCCAGAAGCCGAACGACCTGGCGCTGTACTCGGACACTACTGAGGAGAGTCATGTGTATTCCTAGTTTCTACACTTTTCTTAGATTATGAGCACAAAAGTCATTTGCGACTAGCCTATTTCGCTCTTGAATTTTGGGACTTTGCGGACTTATGCGGAAGGCCGCTATCCTAAAGCCTTCACCACGATCCTCGTGAGGAGAAACCGATGAGCGCCACCATTTCGGTCCGAAAGGCAATTCCCGCCGACACCGACACGCTGTTCCAACTCTATATCGATAACGGCGGTGGCAAGATCGGGCAAAAGCGCGATCTTCTCCGGAACGGACTTCGCAAGCTGGCCTCATCGCCTGGCCTTGGTTTCCACATCGTCGCTGAGGCGGAGGGCGAGACGGTCGGGATGCTCCGGGTCTGTTTCGAGTGGAGTCCGTACCGGGACGGCACGTTCTGGTGGGTGGAAAACGTCTACGTCGTACCGGACTGGCGGAGGAAGGGCGTCTACAGGGCCATGCACAAGCACGTCCACAGCGAGGCGGAAGAGGACCCGACGGTTTGCGGCATCAGGCTCTACACCGACGAGGACAACCACGGGGCGCGCCGGACGTATGAGAGCGTGGGGATGAACGGCTACATGATGGAATTGTTCGAGACCGACTTCGTGTACGGTCCGCGCCCGACGTGACCCAAGGGGAGTCCAAGACGAATTCCGTTCACCCTGAGCCTGTCGAAGGGCTCACCACGAACGGTTATGGAATGTCGGGCAGGCTACTTGCGGACGGCGACGATGCCCAGCCAGTTGCGCGGGATCCACTCGACCTTCATCTCTTCGAAGGCCTGGTTGACGCCGGCCTGAAGGGCGGCACTGGCTTTTTCAAACGGGACGCCCGGCAGGGAGCCCTCGATGAAGTCTGAGAAGGTGCTGATGTCGAGGAACCCGGCCCTCGTGAACTCGACCGTCTCGATCTTCTGCTCAACCACCTCGAAGCCCTGTCGTTCGAGCAACTCGCGGTACTCGTCGGCGGTGAGCTGCTTGCGGGCCTGGACTCGTTCGGCCTTAACGGGAGACATTCCGTATTCGCGGCGGAGGATCCGGTTGGCCTTCAGCATCCACTTTCGATAGAAGATGAGCGACTCTTCCGGGAGAGACCCCTCGTAGAAGGTCGTGTTGAAGGCCAGCTTACCACCGGGCTTCAACGTCTTGGCAATCTCGGCAACAACGGCGTCCTTGTCAGGAATGTAGTGAATGGCGTTGCAGAGTATGACGGTGTCAGCCTTGTCCTTGACTGCGTCGGAGATGTTCTCCATCTGACTCTGGACGAACTGGATGGCCGTATCACCGCGGTCTTTCAAGTCCTCCATCGCCTGCTTGAGGGCGGACGACGAGTGGTCGATGCCGATGATCACGGAATCCTTGGCGCACTTGAGGCGGTCGGCGATGATCTTGGTGACGCCGCCGGTCCCGCACGCCAGGTCTATGATTCGCTGACCGGATCCCACTTCAGCAAGGTCGACGAGCAAGGCGTTCTGCTGCCCGTAGAATTCGTGCTCGGAAAATCGTTTGAAGCTGTAGTCATTAGAGACCATTTCGCTCTCCTGTCAGCGCCCGCAACATTCGCCGGGCCGTCTATCCTCTTTTCCATTCAGCGCCAAGGTTCATACTAGCAGAGCCACCGCGGGATGTCCAAAGTCCTACTTTGCGTAAGCGGTCTCGGTGGGTGAATCTACGCCAACGTGAAGCTCTTGCCGTATGGCCTGCGCGACTGCCTTACCCAGCATGACGTACCCCTCTGGGGTGAAGTGCAGGCCGTTCCGCGCCATGTACCGCGCCATCCCGCTCTCATGAGTGCGTCGGTGGAGGTCGACGATGCGCACGCCGTACCCGGCTGCGACCTCCGACGCGGCTGCGTTGTATTCCCGTACATCGCTATCCAGCCGTCCGTAGGTGTTGATCCTGTCCCGCCGCTCGTGAAAGATCGGCGTCGTATGGGCCCAGGTGATGGCGGTTTCGGAGCCTTCCCGAATCCGCAGGAATATCTGATCGAGATTCCGTCTGAATTCCGGCAGCGGCACAGTCTGCGGATCGCCCGGCCGGAAGCGGCGAATCTCGTGGAGGCCGCAGTTGAAGTGGAATAGGTCGGGCCTTGGGCGGAGTACCCACTTGTCGAGGTGCGCAAGCACGTCGCGTGTGGTCTTGATCGTCTCCTTGGGTCCCCATACCTCCGCGACATCCGCGAGTTCATCGCGCACGGTCGGTTGGTAGTCCTGCCTGATGCAGTCGCCTATCAGAGTAACGCGCTTCATGGAGGTCCCCTTCCATGGTTCGTCGAGCCTAATGAGAGGCTATCCGGATGATACCAAGTGCATGAACTCCGCGCTGCGCGGCTCCCGCTCCAAGACGTAGGTGATATAGGCACCGAGCACTCGCCGGAGGTCTTTTGTCAGCCGCTCAGTGAGCGGGAGGTCGAGGGCGTGTGGGAAGTCGGCCGCCTGAAAGAACCGCAGCACCTTGATGGCGTTCATCGAAACGTAAATCAGCGCGCCGTCCGTCCGGGTGCGGCACTCCGGCCCCACCAGTCCTCCGTCGGCACAAGAGAATACGTGGTCGCCCGCCGCGAGCTCTTCCCCGCAGTGCACGCACTGCCGCACCTCCGGGCCGAACCCCGCCACGCCCAGCATCCTTGTCTCGAAGTATCCGGCCAGTTGTTCAGGACGCTCGGCGGACTCCAGGGCGCTCAACGAGGCTGCGAGGAGACGGAATTCGGAGGGGTTGACGGCCCCATCGGCGGAGAAGGCGTCGACGAGATCGGCCAGATACAGCCCGGTCGAGACGAGGCCGAGGTCTTCGCGGACGGCACGGAAGCTCGCCACCGTCTCGGCCTCGACCACCTGATCGAGGGTGCGTCCCTCCGCGATGGAGACACGGACGTGGGTGAGGGGCTGGAGGAAGCCGCCCTTGCGGCTCTTGGCGCGGCGGGCGCCCTTGACGACGGCGCGAATCTT
>JAPOPA010000022.1 GCA_026713145.1 Chloroflexota bacterium | reverse complement strand
TCGCGATGCTAAGCCAGTCCCTCAACATCATCGAAATCGTCAATGACCAGGCCGAAGCGAAGGTCGGCAACGCCATCGTACAGCCGCTCGGCTTGTTCCTCTTCCTGGTGGCCGCCCTGGCGGAACTTGGACGCACCCCCTTTGACATTCACCACGCGGAGTCCGAGGTAGTCGGCGGCCCCTTCGTCGAGTACAGCGGCGCGCACTGGGCGGTATTCTTCCTCGCCGAGTACATCAACACTTTCACTGTCGCCGCCCTTACGACCCTCCTCTTCCTCGGCGGCTGGCGCTGGCCCGACATGCCATTCGACGGCCCCCTCCACACCCTTCTCTCAGTCTCCTGGTTCCTGGTCAAAACCTACGCCGTGATCCTCGTCATCTTCTGGATTCGCGGCACCTACCCGCGCCTGCGCATTGACCAGCTCATGGCCTTCGGCTGGAAGGTGCTCGTGCCCCTGTCATTCGTCAACATCATCATCACCGGCATTGCCCTTTTCTACCATTGGCACTGGTCCCTCATCACCCTCATGTCCGCCTTCTGGCTTGTAGCCGTACTTATCGTGCTCCGCCGCCAGGCCGGTGACGGCGACAAGCGCATGACCGTCCGCGTCATTTCCGCCGACGACTTGCGAACGACGAGGGACGTGCCGTCGTCCACGGAAGCCAGCTAGCGGAGTGATTCGCCGAGCGAACTCCGCAAGCCGACACATTATTGGATTGGGCGAAAGAAGAGTCGATGGCGCAGTGTTTCTCCTGCAAAGCCGAGATGCCGGTGTATGCACATCGCTGTTCCGAGTGCGGAGCGTATGTGCGGCGAGGCATGGCTCGTTCCGATGCTGAGCGGCGGCGAGCTCGGCTGTGTCACCTGACGGCGTTGCCCGGAATGCTGGTCTTCATGATTTCGTATCCCGCAATCGGATCATTCGCGCTCGTGCCACTGAATCTCATAGTTCCACTAATCTACCGCTGGCGGAATACAGGCTCTCCAGCCGTTCAGACGCATGCGACGGAGGTGCTCAACTTCCAGGTGCTGTGGACGGCCATTGTGGCCGTTCTTTGGCTCTTGGTGCTCGTTGCAGCGCCTGACAATGACAATCCCTATTGGTCGACGGCGGAATACTATGTGCCGGACCAACCGATCGTTGAGTTTCCCGGCGCCGGCTACGACGCGACTTCGGAACAGCCGGCCCAAGAAGTGGAGGAGGAAGAGGACAACGGTTCGCTCTGGGGTTTGGCAACGATGGCTTTTGGGCTATTGTCGCTATCTTGGTTCGGGGGAATCGCCCTTTCAATCTTCCTGGCATACGACTTGGGCAATGGAGGGACCGGACGCTACCCACTGCGCTTGCCGGTCTTCCGGTTAAGGTAGTTAGTCGCAGCGACTAGCCGCCGAACCAGCGGGCCAGCTCATCCCTCGGAAACGTTGGCAGGTCACGAATTTCGTCACCGTATCGAACTCTCAGCCCTTCCGCAGGCTCGGTCACCATACCGATCTTGTGAGCGGAGATGCCTTCGCGGGCGAGAGCGTCGACCAGCTTCGAAACATCGGCGGACGGAAGTGCTGCCAGAAGGGACCCGGAGGCGATCAGGCCTAGGGGATCGAGACCAAGCGCACTGCATATCGCCCTGCATTCCGGGAGGACGGGAACGGCTTCCAAATCGATCATCAGTCCGACGTTGGCCGCTGTTGCCATCTCGACAAGGCCTCCCGAGAGCCCCCCCTCGGTCGGATCGTGCATGGCGTGAACGTCCACGGTGTCGCATGCAATCGCGGCCTCAGGAACTACGCTGATTCCCGGGCTGAAGAGGAAGCCTTCGGCGCGGTCGATGGTATCCTGAGTAACTTCGCCCTCCAGTAGAACTCCGGAGGCCTCGCGCGCCAGTATCGACGTACCCTCGACGGCGATGGACTTGGTAAGGACGATGCTGTCTCCGGGCAGAGCGCCGGACGTGAGCACTGCGCGGTCCTTCGGTACCTCACCCAGCATCGCGCCGACGGCGATGGGACGCGGCAACTCGTAGGTGATCTCTGTATGGCCCCCGATGACGGCGATGTTCAGGGTGCCGCAGGCTTCCCTGACCTGGCTGAAGATGCCCTCTACTTCGGGCTCCGTCGTACCGTCGGGAAGCAAAAGAGTCGTCATGAGCCAGCGAGGCGTGCCTCCCATGACGGCTATATCGTTCGCGTTGACCTGCACCATGTACCAGCCGATGAGGTCGGTAGCGAAGGTGATAGGGTCGGTCTTGGCGACGAGGTACCTATCGCCGAAGTCGATGAGGGCTGCGTCCTCCCCTGCCCTCGCGCCAAGGACGACACGGGGATCACGCACGTCGATCTCACCGAGGAGACGCGACAGCAAGTCGAGGGGAAGTTTTCCGGGCTGCATGGGTCGCTTCGAGAGAATTCGTGGGATACGGGAGATCTCCCTTGCGGCGCATGTTACCACCTGTGCACGCAGCCTGTTACTATCCAACATACCGCTGAATCCGTTTCACATTGAGACGGGATGAGCAACTCCACTCGCTGGTATACTTCCCTCGCGAGCCCATGCGTTTAGGGTTCTCGGTACGTCACTTCACCAGTAGGAGAACGCAATGAACCAACATAATGGCAGTCGATCGAGTGACGGATTCCCGCTTGCAACCCTGGCCGGCGGATGCTTCTGGTGCCTGGAGGCCGTGTACAACGAGCTGCGCGGCGTCGAGTCGGTGGTATCGGGGTATGCCGGGGGCCACGATCCCAATCCGACCTATGAGGCGGTATGCTCAGGGACGACAGGCCACGCCGAGGTCGTCCAGATCGCGTATGACCCCGATATGGTGAGCTTTCGCGAGCTCCTCGAAGTCTTTTTCACGATCCACGATCCGACGACGCTGAACCGGCAGGGCAACGACGTGGGCACCCAGTATAGGTCTGCTGTCTACTACCACGACGAAGAGCAGAGGCTCATTGCCGATGAGGTGATCGAAGAGATGACCGTCGCCGGGCTGTGGGACGACCCCATCGTCACCGAGGTCACGGCACTCGACACGTTCTACGAGGCAGAGGAGTACCACCAGCAGTACTTCGAAAAGAACCCGTTCCAGCCCTACTGCTTCGTGGTGGTCAGGCCCAAGGTCTCCAAGTTCCGCAAGAAGTTCATCTCGAAGCTCAAGAAACAGGCGGTCTGAAGAGAGAACCGCGCCCCCCTCCATATCTCTCCCTCGGTAGGCTGTAGGGGCAGGTTTGAAACCTGCCCCTACAAAATTCACCCCTGTCAGCCCCCGCGAGGGAGAGTTTGTTGAGTCTCTCAGCGTTCCATCACGACCTTGACGATGCCGTCGTCGTGATCGACGTACATGTCGAAGGCTCGCTGAACGTCGTCAAACGGGAGCCGGTGAGTGATGAGTTCCGCGGGGTCCCACCAGCCGCGCTGCTTGAGTTCAATCATGAGCTCGATATGCGAAAGGATGTCGCGCGTGTGCCCGGCGGCGACTGTCTTGAGGCGGGCGTTGCTTCCCCGGAAATCCTTGTACTCCATCGGCACGACGAACCCGTTCTCCCTGCTCTTTTGCTGGATGCCGAACATCATGGCAATGCCAAAACTCTTCACGAGCCTCAATGCCATGTTGAGAGTGTCGGTATATCCCGCCGCCTCGATGACGATGTCCGGCTTTTCTCCTCGTAGAATGTCGAGAACGGCCTCCTCGGTAGGTGTCACCGTGGGGTTGACGGTATGCGTCGCTCCGAACTTCTCAGAATACTGGAGCCGGTATTCAAGCGGGTCTACCACTATGAGGGTCGATACACCCGAACGAGCCAGGACCGCCGTGAACGAGAGGCCGATGGCGCCCTGACCCAGCACGACAACGTTCTTGCCAAGCAGCGTTCCAAGCTGCTGGCATCCGTATATCACCGTGCCTGACGGCTGGCACATGAGCCACTCGTCCATCGGACCGTCGTCCGGGAGCGCGATCATCCGCTCCGGCAGGGCCTCGACATACTCGACCAGTGTAGTATCGCTCGTCGGCAGAACGATGACCCTGTCACCCTCGCGGAAGCGATCGGAGCGTGTCTCCACGACCGTTCCCGCAATCTCGTGGGCGGGATGCCCGACTTTCATTGGATAATCTTCCTCGTCGAGCACGGCGCCGTAGGTGTGTCGAATGTCGCTCCCGCAGATCGACCAGCATTCGGCCTCGACAAGGCAGTTCCCGTCGGACACCGTTGGAACGGGGGCGTCGACGATTTCGAAGTTTCGGGGGCCAACCAGTTGCGCGGCCCTCATCTAAAGCACCATCCGGGAGACGAACTCGGTTGTCGTCTCGTGGGAAATCTTCATTCCGTACTCGCTGACAGGAAGGTACTCATGGAGCTCGGGGTTGTGTCTAAGGAAGGCCTCGGCGTACGGAACGCGAGTGTGAAGCGCGGCTATCCCGCCATCGAGGACCTCGCCGAGCTTACGCTGGAGTCCTCCGCCTTCCGAGTAGTGCTGGGAGGTGAACTTGTTCATCGCCTCGGCCTTGAGCTTGACGACATCGGAAATATCGATAATGGTGTCAGGCATTCTGGGGTTTAGGCTTTCGAGGACGTTGGTGCGACCGCGCTGGTCATGGTAAAAGATCTGCGCCGTCCATCCACCGGTATCGCCGCCGGTGGGCGCGTAGCTCTTCCCCTCGCGGATGCCCGCTGCCGTATCGGTTGCGATGAGGAGCATTTGCGTGGAGAGGGCGTGGGCGCCCACAGTGTCCTGGGGCCAGTGGGTGATGACGACGTGCGGGGCTATCTCGCCGATTACGTCGGCGATGTCGCTGACGATCTCCGGCTGAATGGTCGTTATGGAGTCGTCGTACCCGAGAAATCGCACGTCGGTTACTCCGAGCACTGCTGACGCCTCTTCCAGCTCCCGGCGGCGGTCCGCCACAAGCTCGTCCATGTCCGGCATGGCCCCAGTCTCGCGGTAGGCGTTGATGCCGGTCAGGTGGTGGGACATGCCCGTGTAGGGGGTCAGGATGGTAACGTGGTCGCCCCTCTGGACGTGCTTCGCAATCGTGCCCCCCGCGTACAGGATGCAGTCCTTCGGGTGCCCACCGATGTTCAGGATGCGCAGCTGCTCCATAGTGCCGAAGTCTCCTCCAAGCCGATTTCGCGCAATTATACGCCAGTTGACTGGGAGGAATGCAGTGGGCTTACGCGGGACCGCGAAATCAGGGTCGCTAAGATGAGCTCCGCAGTGCCCACGTCTTCAGCCATCACCCATTCTAACGGAGCTGCGTCACCTACTCGATTACAAGGGTGTCAATCGTTGTGCCGAGAGCCCTTGCTATTTTGGCCAAAGCAGAGGCTGAGCCGTTCTTGAGTCCACGCTCGATCTCCGACAGGTAGCTCGCGGCAATCCCGGTTCTATCGGACAGGTCACGAAGCGTAAGACCTTGATGGTTCCGATAAGCGAGGATAGGACTCTGACCACGAATTATAGCGAGAGCAACTTCGTGCGGCACACGAGTCCCGTCGTCGGCTTCCAGGGCAACCGGCCTGTCCTCAAGCTCATCGTTGCGGCTGACGAGAGCATCGTACTCAGTTCTCGTTAGGGTAATTGTCTCCTCGCTAGTCATATGCCTTGCTCCCTTACAACAGAGTATACACAGGCCGTGGGCCAACTAGCCCCGTTTCCATAAACAGCCAGGTGCCGATCTATCCCCTCTCCCGTCGGAGGCTGTCTCATAAGTAGGTTATCTTGTTGAAAATACAGAGGTTCTAGGGGTAAGTTCGTGTTGTTGCACCTGCTTTAGGAGAAGTGGCATGCCATTTCGGGACTT
>JAPOPA010000023.1 GCA_026713145.1 Chloroflexota bacterium | reverse complement strand
CTGCCGACGGCATGGTTTCGCTACTCCCGGTATCGGTCCGGCGAACGTCCGGTTGAGTACCTGTAGACCTTTGCCGGCCTTGCCTCGATTCTTCCCTCCATCCTCATAAACGGGCGCGGGCTCCCACCATCGTGCGGGGAGCCTACACCTCCCTCCTCCAACGCCTTGCCCTCGACGACCGCCTGACTATGGCTCGCCGTCATGTCCACGGCTTGGTGCCGCGTAGCGCGATGCCCCGGACACCATCCGCTAGCCAGGATATCTCACTAAAAACTGGAATGGGACCTCGATTTGTCAGATAATGTAAGTGAATTCAAAAAGTTACATTAGACCGGCAAGAAGGTCCCGTGGGCACACAGTGTACACCCACACAATTCGAATGTACGTGTTCGGTCAGCGAGTGATGGGGCGGAACCGTACCGCTGCCGATGTAACGGAAGCGCTGGTCCATCGCGCTCATTCGGGACGCTGAGCACCATCGACTCCAATTTCAATCGCCGGTACCGTTCCGTCGGGCCGTGCTGGCTGTGTCCGCTGCGGTTGATTCGTTGATTCTACCGATTTAGAATTCGTCGCCACTCCCGTCGCAGGGGTCAGAGCCAGACGTTCTTCGGCTCGTCGTACTGCTTGTGGCGGTCGTTGCGTCACTACGTAGCCGTGCACTCTTGCCACTTTCGTCCGGCAATCACCAAGTAAAAGTACTTTCAGGACACTTGCCTTGCGACTAAAGTCAGCCCAGATCAAGAACTTCAAGCGTTTTGTCGATCTGACGATTCATGAGCTGCCAATTGATGCTAGGCTAGTCGTCCTCTTGGGTCCGAACGGCTGTGGTAAATCCTCATTGTTCGACGCATTCCAAAGGCGGCTCAAGGTGGATCAATTCTTCGGAATGAGCGCCGAGTTAATCAGGTACTACCGCCGTGCCACGCCGGAGGATGTAGAGGAAGAGGAGCAGGTGGACTTGGACTTTCACGGAGAGAATCCCACATCCCCGGATGAACTAAAGAGGAGTCTCTACATTCGTTCTGCGTTTAGGCACGATCCATCGTTTCAGAACACGACGATTCAACAGCAGCCGGATGTACTCGACAGACATGCGGTGCGTCGTCTGATTGACACCGATCAAACCGTTCAGAGCAATTACAAGAGAATTATCTGGCGCCTTCTTGGCAAGGTTACAACACCTGGACTGACGACCGACGAAATCATCGAAGACACGATCGGTGACCTTCAGAGATCACTGGAGATCGTGTTTGGAGACATTCGACTGGACGCACTCGTTGCGGCCCAGGACACGGGCACGTTCACGTTCACGAAGCAAGAGTCTCGAAACTTCCTTTACGAGAACCTCTCGGCTGGAGAGAAAGCGGCTTTCGATCTGCTACTGGACCTCGTCATAAACAAAGCCTCGTTCAGTGACTCCCTCTATTGCGTAGACGAACCAGAAGCACATCTAAGCACCAAGGTACAAGGTAAACTCCTGAGAGAGTTGTGCCGTCTGATTCCCGAGAATTCGCAGCTTTGGCTTGCAACTCACTCCATCGGGATGGTGAGAGCCGCTCAAGAAATCCTTGCCGAGCATCCAGGACACGTTGTCTTTCTGGACATGGGTTTCCGCACCGACGGTGAGCCTCGGGATTACGATCACCCACAGGTAATTCAACCGGCGGATCCTGACCACGAATTCTGGCGGCGCCACTACTCCGTGGCCTTAGACGACATGGCAGAACTCATGGCACCCGACCGCATCGTACTCTGCGAGGGATCCACGGTAGACGATGACCCAGGACTTGATGAGGCTTGCTACAACAGAGTCTTCGCGCGGGAGTTTCCCCGGACCCGCTTTGTCTCAGTCGGCCCTGCGACTGTGGTGGAGAAGCGGATGGGCGATCTTCTTCCTGTTCTAGAGCGGATTATCGGAGGCACATCCATCCTTCGATTTCGGGATAGAGACGACTTGACGCCAGAGGATATCGAGGACAAACGTGCTCAAGGTATAAGCGTCATGTCCTCATACAGGAACATCGAGTCCATGCTGCTCTCTGATGGCGTGCTGTCGAAGCTTTGTGACACTCTTGGTAGGCCTGACCGCTTCCAAGCCCTGCAAACAGCCCGAGACAATGCGCTCGATCACTCCAGTGGCCAGCATGCATCCGACGATCTTAAGCCTGCCGCCCAAGCCGTGCATCAGGCCGCCAGAACTCAACTGATGCTGTCACGCGCCGGCGAATCGAAGCACTCCTTCATGCGCGACGTGTTAGCGCCGCTGATTACGGCCGACACCCCAGAGTACCACAAGCTAAAGTGCGACATATTTGCGACCATTAGCCAATAGGTCGGATGAATCCTAATGCGCCGAAGCTCAAGGCGTGGTTCGTCTCTAACATTAAGATTTGACCGACCGACGCGAACCGAGACTGCCTTGGTCTTGGACCGTTGCCTCGGATCTGCTTGGCGGCAAAGTCGCATGGTGGCTCTTTGCGTGCCACTCGCCGACGGAGTGCTCATCGAGCCGCGCTACCAGGAGAGTTGGAGGGTATGCGGCGATCGACTCGGGCACGTATCCCTGTGCTATGAGCGTCAGAAGGAACGCCTCCACCACGTGGGCGCCGCTCTCGATCTCCCCAGGCATCCGCACGCGTCCCGTCCCCAGAAGGGAGCCCAGGAACCTGTGCAGATGCCATCCCGCGCGCCCGAGGTTCTTGCGGTAACCGTGCGGACCGGGACAGACACATTCGTGGTCCAGAAACCGGTGCAGGACGCGAATATCGAGCGTCTCGATCCCTCCTTCGTTCGTGGACAACCATGTGATGAGGTGCAGGATCGTTCGGATGCACTTGCCCATCACGCTCGGGGAGTATCCCAAGGCCTG
>JAPOPA010000025.1 GCA_026713145.1 Chloroflexota bacterium | reverse complement strand
GCGAACTTTTCAGTGGGAGGTCCTGGTATGAAGAAGGGATGCGTTAACCGCGTGCCATTTGGCGTAATCACTACGATGATCCTCAAACTTGGAGGTTCGTGGTCTGAAGTGCGGAGCTCCGGAGGGATGGGTAAAGCGACGTATCTGACCCTCTGAAGACTTCAGAAGTGCTTCGGAAGTCCCTATCGTCAAGCGGTTCATGTCGCACTCTTGCCGTGGGCATCGCAGTCGTAATGGAAGAGATAAGAGCCTTTACGTGTAGACGGCTTTTGAGGGCTCCTCGATTGCCGGAGCCCGCGGTGGACAATAGTCGAAGGCACCGTTTGGCGAATAGGTCAAACCATTTGAGGAAGGGACGCGGTTTGGAGGGTTTGTCAGGAGGGAATAGGCGACCCTGTGTAGTTTCCTCCTCGTTGTTCCCTTCCACCTATGGAATTCTGTCATGAATGATTTTGGGGCGCCATGCAGTGAAGGAAGAAGATCACAGGCCACCTTCGTCACTTGTTTCCTGTGGCTGTTTCTGATACAAGTGTCGAGTGCCAGAGCACTTGAGAGTAGGGCGACAAGAGCACCAATGAGGGAACCGGATGTTCAATAGAGTATTGGTCCCCCTGGACGGCACCGAAGTTTCAGAAGGCATCATCCCCTTCGTTCGGTGGCTGGCCAGCGGCATGAAGATGGGGGTCGTGCTGGCGAGAGCCGTCGATATACATCACACGCGTGACGAGAGTTTCGATTCGGCCTTAGGGAGAATCCTGAGTAAGTTGGGTGATGGCGGAACGAAGTTTCCTTTCGACTCAACCGCCGATTTCGAGCCCTGGGAATTGGAACTGGTCGCCAGGATCGAGAGGGAGCTCAAGGCGCCACTTGATAGCATCGCCAATAAGTTGTCGCAGGCAGGAATCTCCACCGAGACGATAGCGGCTTACGGGTCTGCTTCCGAGACTATTATCAGAGTCGCTCAGGAAACCGGCTGCAACCTGATTGCGATGTCCACACGTGGTCGGAGCGTTCTGACCAGTGGACTGCTGGGCAGCGTGACTTACCGAGTGATCCACGAATCTCCCATACCCATACTGTCAATTACGCCGGAGCGCGCTCGTCTACATGCGGAGGACAACGTCGACATTAGCAATCTGGTCGTACCGCTGGACGGTTCCGAGTTCGGGGAGACGGTGCTTTCACACGCGGCCACCCTTGCGCGGCAGATGAGTCTCCGGGTGTCCCTGTTGAGAGTCACGCAGGAACAAAGTGCCCTTTTCGATGACAACAACATCGCCCTAGACGAGATTTTGTCCGGGGTCGAGCCGAAAACCACGAAAAAAGTCCACGACTATATGGAGGGAGTGGCGGCACGGCTGAGGAATTCCGGTATCGAAGTGAACGAGGTGCTGCTCGGCGGCAAGGTCTCGACGGAGATAGTCAACTATGCGCAAGGGCTTGAACACAGCATGATCGCACTTGCCACCCACGGGCGGTCCGGAGTCAGCCGCCTTCTGCTCGGAAGCATCGCCGAAGCTGTCATAAGGGAGTCCGGATGCCCGGTATTGGTGATTCGACCTGCTCCCCTTGCGCAGGAACAGGTGACCTACCCACAACCCGCGACTTAGGTCTGTTGAAGGCCGTGTGAACGTGACCAAATGGAGAAGCCGGCGTAAGAGCCTCCGCGCCGTTTCTTTGTCTTGCGGACATTCCCACTCCGGGGATTCGAGAGGCGAACTTCGTGTGCCGTCCCCAGATATTGAGACTCTGATCGGAATATCTCATGAGGGCTGCGACCCTCACCACATGGAATGAAAAGGGCGATTCGCGAATCGCCCCTACGGGAGGTGGCTTTCGTAGCAAACGGCATATGGAGGTTCGAAAAGAGGTACAGTACGGGATGGCACGACGGTGAGGGACTTGCTGGCTGGAACACCAACAGGTACCGCCAATAGAGGCCCCTGTACTATGCTCCCTCTATCATCGCCTTGAGTAACTTCAGTTGCTTGCCGTCAGTGGACCGGATGGCGATGCGGATCAGGGGAGAGACTAAGCGCAACCACAGTCCCTCAATATGACAGTCGGCCACAAGTGTAACGCGGGTCGAGCGTCCGTCAATATCGAGGACTTCGTACCTGTAGTCTGCCGTCACTCCGCCTTGCACCGAACGCAGAACGATCGATGTACCCGAGTCGCAGTGAACGATTGCACTCGAGCGCTCCCCGCCACGCGCACGAAAAGCCAGCTTCGTCCCTGTGGTAGTCTCTCCATCAGCCGCCATGCTTTCGACCCCGGGCATCCACTTAGAGGCATTGTCCCAGTCGGTGAGCCGTTCCCACACCTCGTCGGCGGGCCTCTGAATTTCCTCTTCGACTGATAGCGTTCGCGTCAAGTTCTTCCTCCTAGTTTATCCATGCACAATCGGACACACGACGAAACCGCGAATCCCCTGAGATGCTCCATAAGAGACAGTCTTCCAATGGTGATGCAACAGTCATTCTATATTCGTCAGGCTCTGAACGCAGCTTATTCCCTGCTAAGGCGGTCCACCATAGCGGCGGACGAGCTCCAAGCACGGAAGAATTCGAGTCCCCGATGGGGCTAACTACAAACGAGTGGGACCGGCGAAGCTGAATTGCGAACTCTGAACTTGGAGGTTCGAGTATAGCGTGGAGAAGGGCGACTCTGGATACGCGGGCCGTTATATCGCCAGCCGCCTGAGTCAGGTCCATGCTCGCGGGTTATGGCGAGGGGTCTTCGGCGCGGTCTGGGGTGTGAGGTGGCGGGCCGGTGAAGCCGGGCGGGCGGGCGTTGCCAGCAGGGTAGACCAGCTTGCGGACGGGGTAGTTGATGACTATTCCTTCATCCTTGAAGCGGGCGTGGATCCCCTTGACCAGCTCGCTCGTCAGGAGGAAGCTGCCGATGCGGTCGGTTGCTTGGATGAAGACCCAGAAGGTGACGTTGGACTCGCCGAACTCCTCGAAGCCGAAGAAGGGCTCGACGCCCTTGACGGCGTGCTCGGAGGCCTGGATGACGTCCGCCGACGCTGCGACCGCGATCCGCTCGACGGCGGCGAGGTCGGAGTCGTAGCTGACTCCGGCGTAGACGATGATGTTCATTGCGGGCGTCGGTGTGTATAGGTTAGTGATGACGCTGTCGACGAGCCTGGTGTTGGGGATGACCACGGTGTTGTTCATCATGCTGCGCAGTTTGGTGCTCCTCCAACCCACGTCGACCACGTATCCGGAGGGTCCGCCCTCCAGCTCGATATAGTCGCCCTCCTCCAGGATGTTCTCGGCGACGATGTAGGTCCCGGACAGGAAGTTGTGCAGGCTGGGCTGGACGGCCAAGGCGACGGCGATGCCGGCGATGCCGAGGCCTGCCAGCAAAGGGGTAATGGCCACCCCGACGCTGTCGAGGGCGACGAGCGCGCCGATGGTGTAGACGACGAAAGGGAGGATGCGCTTGGCGGTGCGCAGCAGGTTGTCGTCGAGCTGGGTCTCGGTCCTTTCGGCCAGCCCTTGTCCGTAGTCAGTGACCAGGGAGTCTAGCAGCCTGGCGCAGGCATAGGTGGCGATTGCTATTGCAGCGACGAGCCAGACCTTGTTGAGCGCGGTGTCCCAGTCCGTGAGGAACTGTAAGTAGCTCAGTTGCAGCCGGCTGAGGGTGAGGAATCCGAGGAAGAAACCCAGGAGTACCAGCATGAGGACGACTGGGCCGCGGGCGATCCTGAGCACCCGTGGGGAGAGAGATGCGGGCTCGCTTCGCTCGCGCAGGGTGGCGAGTCTGCCAAGGACGAGGCTAGCGGCGAGGGCACCCAGCTGCAGCGCCAGAAAGACTCCGAAGGCGAGCAGCGGCCCGTATTGGTCCGAGTTTCTGAGGAATTCTGGCAACGCCTCCTCCCACT
>JAPOPA010000100.1 GCA_026713145.1 Chloroflexota bacterium | reverse complement strand
GCCCACCACCTTCACGAGGAACTCGAATGCCGCGCGTCCCTCGGAGTCCAGCCGCGCGTATTGGACGAGGGCCTGATTCCCGATTATCGGCGTTCCTGGAAGCCCTGAGTCGGTCTGGGCAATGTCGGGCGCAAACGCCTCTGCCGGCGTCCTTGCCCCTCCGTGGTCCTGTCCAACCCGCTCACCTTCCTGATCTAGCCGGCCGGGACCGACCGAGAGCCACTCCATCGCCAGATCCTGTTCTATGAGCGCAATGAGATCGAAGGTATATCGTTCCAACCGCGAGAGGCTGTCATACCTTTCACGGTCGACTCCCTCCAATCCCGACGCGAAGCGGTCCGACGCCGGCCCCGAAATGACGGCCAGCCACTCCGTCACCATATCCGTCCCCAAGAACCTCGCCATTTCCTCCATGTCCAGACCATGTTCCTCCGACAGCCATTCATACTGCGCCAACGCCTCTCCTTCCAGCGTCGCCTTGAACTCGGGCTCGGGAGTCGCCGGAACCTCCGTGGGGATTGGCGTGGGTGTGGGGTCGGGCGATACCTGCGTCTCAACCGGGACCGCGTTGGCCACAGGGGAGGGATCCACCGAAGGAGAGGACTCCCCACAGGCCAGCGCCAGCAAGACCACGGCGGCGATGAGGATGATAAGTATCTTGTTCTTAGACTCTCTCATGGACGTTACCTCTTTCTGCTTTATAGGGCGGCCCCACATGGAAGCCTCGTTCCACTGCAGGGCACACCCCAAATGGGCTGGCACTTGCCGTTCATGGCGAATGACTAATCGGTGCAATACCTGTCATCATGCGGACCGTAGGTGTGCTTATCCGGGTATGGACCGTTCGGTTCATGACCAGTGGCCGTGCCTGAACCGGTTGCGTACCATCCCGACGACTCGGTTCGATGGCTACTTTGCCTCTACTACACGTTCCTTGTAGTCCCGCTCAGTAGGGACCTCAGCGGTCGATGCCATAGCAAGCTCGATCACCTTCTGTACGTCACACTCGCCGTTGGCGATCACGTCCAGAGTGTTGTCAACGCCAACTACATCCCACATCGCGAAATCACAGAGTCGAAGCTCCGTCTCGCGTATCATGCTGTCTCTTTGAGAGAGTCTGACGAATGCTTGGCGTGTCTCGAAGAATTGCCGCTGGTTGCGAACGAATAGCTGTACTTTCTCGGGTGGATGGTCTGACGTGGTGAGCAAAGCCCACCGGTAGTATATCTCCACGTCAAGTATGGACTGATGGACTGTCCCCTGAGCCACAATCTCTTTCAACAGCTTGATGCGTTCGCTTGTCAAGTCCGAGTCTTCAAACTTGTCTCCGTACGATGGAACCAGTTCGTGAATCTTAGCGACAACCCATTCCTCAGCATCCTTGTCCTGGATGACCTTTGACAGATTGAACAGGATATCCGATTTGAATGTCTTAGACTGAGAGTCGATGAACGTTGGTGTGTGATCGTCCGCTGTCTCCCATTCTTCCTTGCTGAACTTGTCGAGTTCAAGCGTGTAATACTGACTTGCCCACTCTCCGTCCGGAAGCAGCCGATACGCTTCGTGGTAATCGGCCGATAGCATCTGAACGGAAGTGGGCAAATCTGCGTCGCTTCCGCCACAGGAGAACGTCAACGACAGAAGTACCAGTACGGCTGTAACTACGGCATGGTTAGCTTTCATCTTCATCCTCCTGTGGCTTCTGGTCTACGGCACTTGATGATGTTGTACACATTTCTCGGCTAAAGTTGGCTGTGGAGTCGGCTGGTCGTTCATGATCGCTAAGTAGCTACCGAAGTAGCTCCATTTACCCGAATGGTAGGGCGCATAGAGCCAGGAACTGCTGAACTTGGAGTTGAACGCTACGCGTCCATCGGTCAAGTTGCCGGTGTTCGCGTGCCAAGCCTCTACAGCCGAATCGAGTCCGTCAACGGGATGTGCGCAGTTGACAGAGGAGTAAACACCAATGCCTGAACTGACGCTGAAAACCAAGTTCGGCGGGTCTGAGCACTCGAAGCAGTTACTGTCTCCGTCGTCTGCTTGACGCGCCTCTGCCGGACGGGAGTGGGAGTTTCCCCCACTCCCTGCTTTCTAACTCTCACCTCCGTGGTGTCTGCCGCGCGAACTCCACCGCCTCGCGAAGTTCTTCATCGCTGCTGGCTGTCTTCCCCGCCTTCAGCGCCTCCTTGGTGAGCGCGATCACCTTGGCGATGTCGCACTGCGCGGGGCCAGCGCTCGCCGTTCTGAAGTCCTGCCCAACGATGTGGCTCATCAGGCCGCGGCACAGTACAGTCTCCACACTGTTGATGTACCCCTGCCTCGGCATCATTCGGCTGAGCGCCTCATCCTCCTTCGCCCCGACACGAATGCGTTCGATGTAAGCGGCGATCTTCTCCTCGTCCAAGCCGCTCGATCGCGCGCCGTACTCCGCTCGTATCTCCTCTACTCCCTGCCCCTTCCCGTCAACTTCCACCAGATATCGGAATATGGCCAGACGCTCCGTCACGTCCTGCGTGGCCTCGTATTCCCTCGCCGCGCCCGCGTCCACCGACCGCAGCCTTCCGATCAGCCACTCGGCGTCACCCGCGTTCGTCAACATCCGGCGGAGCTCGAACTCGTCTCCGGCGTCCAGCTTCGGCGCGGGCACGGGAGGCGGCTCGTCCGGCAGCGTCTTGATCCACTCCCATCCCCTCTCCGTGAACTGTCCGAGACTGACGTCCAGGTACTCGCGCATCAGCGACCCCTCGGGTATTAACTCGTATGCCTCCGTGTATTCGGGTGAGAGCAGGCTCAGCACCAAGGGAGTCGTCCCGTCCGGCGAAGCGCCCTTGCCGGGATCGACGAGGTCCTGCACGCCTGCGACGGGGACCCCGCGTACCCCCCCTTGAATCTTCGCATTCGCGTACGATTTAGAGACAACTCCCTGCGCGGTCTCGGCCCAGTCGCTGCGCGGGGCCAACTTCGTGAAGTCGACCCAGCCGTCGCTCACCTCTTCTTGCCATTCCGGAGTCATCTGCTCGAACAGCCGCGCCGTCGCCTCGTCCATGTAGTCGGCTATGTC
>JAPOPA010000026.1 GCA_026713145.1 Chloroflexota bacterium | reverse complement strand
CCCTCCCCGACTCGGACAGGCATCCGCCCATCCGCTCTACAATCTACAATCTCTCCCCCGCCGGGGGAGAGGTACAGAGAGGGGGTCTTCGCGTTTCAACTCACGAAGTATGATTGCTCTGCGGTAAACGCGACAGAGATGTCGCGGGAAGTTCAAAATGGCAGAGAATGTCCGGAAATGTCAGGGCAAAAGAGCCCCCCCCTCCCCGACTCGGACAGGCAACCGCCCATCCGCTTTACAAAATGAACAAGCAAGAACGCCTCGACATCAACCGCGCCGCTTGGGACGCCTACCAGGCCGACTACATGCAGTTCAACCTGAAGGAGCGGCCCGACTTCTTCGAGCGGCTCGGACGGGGCGAGGTGCTGCTGGACGACGAGGTGGTCGCGTTGGCGGGCGACGTTGCCGGTCTCGACCTGCTGGACACGTGCTGCGCGTCCGATGCGAAGCAGGCCTTCTCGTGGGCGAACCTTGGCGCACGAGTCACGGCCTGCGACATCGCTCCAACGGCAATCGGGATCGCACGAAAGAATGCCCTGCGCCTCGGCCTTGACGTCAAATTCCACGTCACAGACGCGCAGACGCTCGACCCGATCTCCGACGAGTCCCAGGACCTGGTGTTCGCCACCTACCTTGGGTGGTTCGAGGACATCGAGCTGGCCGTCAGTACCTGGGCGCGCGTCCTCAGGCCCGGAGGGCGGCTGCTCATCGACATAGACCACCCCGTCACCAACATCCTGGAAAGAACCAACGAAGGGCTAAGGGTCGAGCGGGCCTACTTCGACAGGTCGCCTGAGACCTACGAGTTCACCGGCACTCCACTAGCCGGGCGACATGGCGGGTGGGACCGGTCGATGCCCATCATCTGGTTCCACCATACGTTGGCGGACATCATCAACGCGGTCGTCCACGCTGGGCTGAGGATCGAACGATTCGCCGAGAGGCCACACGAGGGGACTTTCCCTGGAGAGGGGCCTTCGGAGTTGCCGGGCACGATCTCAATCCTTGCGCTAAAACCGCCCGTCCCCACCGGGTCGACAATCTAGCCCGACGACGGACGTTCCTTCGGTAGTTGTTTCTTTCGCTTCCGGTAACGGATAGTCAGGACGCGAGTGCACTCCCACGCGAAAAGCACGACGATGATGTACGGCAGGGCCGACTGAACGCTGGAGTCTACGCTGTTCGTGATCCAGGCTATCCCGACCGCCACGATGAGCACGAGGAGGATGCGGAAGATCCGGGTTGCCGTATGGAAGCTCCCAGGCATGGAGGGGCACTCTAGTTCAGTGACCATCGTGTGGCAATGAAACAGGTCTTCTCGCCAATTTGGTCGACCTGGTAGTAGATGCTCAGCAGTTCTCCCGGCGCAAGCTCCACGGTGGATGGGTAGCCGAGGTCGCCGTTGGGCGCGTCGTCCCGCAGGATGATCTCGTTGTCGATGTCCCACGTCCGGCCGCCGTCGTGGCTCAGGCACGCCCGCTGCCCGAACGGCGAGCGCCTAATGCCGTAGCTTGCCAGTATGGACCCGTTGTGCAGCTTGATGAGGTGGGGAGGATATCCCCACATGGGCGTCGGATGGGCCACCGTCCAAGTCCTGCCCCCGTCGTCGCTCTCCGACTGCTGCATGAACGCCGCGTCGGGGCGGTCCCTGGGAATGTGACGCCACAGGGATACTATGCGCCCGTCGTCCGTCTCGACGGCGTGCGGCTCGGAGAACGGCATCTGCTCCTTGTGCTCGTCCGGCACGGGGATGCTCCCGATGGTCTGCCACGACTGCCCATCGTCTGTCGAGCGAACGGCGACCCGTTCTCCACGCCCCGGTTTGCCGGTGCCCACGTACAGCAGACTGCCGTCTCGAAGCTCGATGGGCCCGTGCGGGGACGACGCGATGCTCGGCACCGCCGGTTCCCAGGACGCTCCTCCGTCCGTGCTGCGGCGCGTCCAACTGCCGTCCCACCGGTTGATGGTCTCCTGGCCAATCTTCTTGTAGTGACGCTCCCAGGCCGAGATCGTGCGGTCGTCCGTGCGGTCGCGATAACGCTCGAGGTCCTGCCAGCCGGCCCCGGTGAACCAGCTCATGATGACGACGCCCGAACTCGTCACGAGGAGGCCGGTGTCGCGGTCGTCAAGCGGAGTGTTGTTAATGATCTCCGGGTCTGACCACGTCTGCCCGTCGTCCGTGCTCCGAATGATCTCGTTGACTCCGTACGGACACCAATGGGACTCACGCCTGCCGGAAAACACCGCGAGCAGCTCGCCGTCTGCCTTCCGCGCGATGGTCCCCCAGCCGAGGTAGTCGTCCGGCTCCTTGCATATGGGCTTGCTCCAGTGGATAGTCGCTGTCACGGTCAAACTCTCCCCTTGAAATCGTGGCGGCTAGGGTACAACAAACGTGGTAACTTGGCGACATCACGAACGGCGCCGCGCTACCTTTCGGTCTCGACGCTCAGCGTCGTTCCGTCCGTCGCGAACCTGATGGTGCCGTGGTCCCGCGTCGTCATCACCCGCGCTGCCGGGGCATGTCGCCGCAGGACTTCGAGCGGCTCGGCATGGGGATGTCCGAAGCGGTTGTCGGCCCCGACGGAGATCACCGCGACCGAGGGGGCAACCTGCTCGACGAACTCCGGTGAAGAAGACGTGCGGCTCCCATGATGAGGGACCTTGAGTACGGTGCTCCGTACGTCGACGCCACGCGACAGCATCTCTCGCTCGGCCTCGACGAAGATGTCGCCGGTCAACAGAAAACTCACGTCGCCGTATACGACCCGCAGGACAATCGAGGCGTTGTTCAGGTCCGAGTCGGTGCCGGTCATGAGCGTCTCCGAGGGATGCAGCACCTCGATCGTTGCTCCGTCTCCCAGGTCGATCAACTGGTTCGTGCGTGCCTGTGTCGCTACGGAATCCTCGTCCCCGACGGCATGCCTCCAACTCTGGTAGTCGGGCGTGGTGTACTCCGCATTCCGCTCAACGATGTGCCCCACGTCGTACCGTCGCAGGACATCGAGCAGGCCGGTAATGTGGTCGGCATGACCGTGTGTCAGCACCACTACATCGAGCGACCGGTCCCAGAACGGAAGCGCACTCCCAAGCAGCCTCGTCGCGTCACGCGCATCCGGACCTCCGTCCACCAGTACCTGGCGTCCGGATGGTGAGATGATGAGGGTCGAGTCCCCGTTGCCCACGTCCGCGAACACAACGTGGAGTCGCCCGTCCCGTTCGGTGAGCGCAGCCGTCCATATGAGCGCGGCAGCAAGCGCCATCGGTACCGCGAGCCATTTCGCGGGAGCCGAGAGGACGTGGCGTGAGGACTCCTTCGACCGGACACGACTCGTGACGTTAGCCAGAGCTCCGGATCGGTCCGCAATGAACCACGCGGCTCCCACTCCGAAGTAGCCAAGTACCAACATCGGGGCGATGCGGCCGGTCTCGAAGGATGCAATCGGCAGCTTTGCCGCGAGGTGGACGACCTGCACGATGTATGTCGTGGCCCCCCAGGCGAGCCAGCCGAACGCCGCTCCGAGCGGTTGAACCACGAGACCGACGACACCCGCAAGGGCGTGGAACACCAAGGCAAAGGGCAGGATGGGAAGCGTGACAAGCGTTGTGGGGAGGCCAACCACCGAGACCTGTTGGAAGTAGAACGCCGTCAGCGGCATCGTCGCGAGTATGGCCGCGGCACTCACGCCGACGGCTCCGGTCACCGCTCGGATGGGCAGACGGGAGGCGGTATCCTCCGCATCCGATACCCCGAAGAGGCCTTCCAGCCTCCTGCTAATCGGACCGGACAGCGTCGCTATGCCGGCCATGGCGGCGAAGCTCAACTGGAACGAAACGCTCCACAGAATGTTCGGGCTGACGGCAACCATCACCGCCGCGGCTAGGCCGAGGGCGGGGAGTATGCTCTTCGGGCGGCCAAGCGCCAGTGCCGCAAGAAACACGGTGCCCATGATCGACGCCCGCACGACCGACGGCGACAGACCCGCCAATATCGCGTAGAGCCACACCGCCAGCAAGGGGACGATCAAATAGAGGCTTCGCCGCCGTCCAAATGCCCGCGCGCTCACCGGAAGCACAAGCGCCATCAGGATGCCCACGTGCAGGCCGGATATCGCCAGGAGGTGCGACGTGCCGGTAGCCCGGAAGTCGTCGAGCACAGCGTCGGGAATGGTATCGCGCATTCCCAGCAGTAGCGCCTGCCCAATCGACGCCTCCGGTTCGGGAGTCGACCTGCTCAGCGCAGCGTGCAGGCTTCGCCGGACACGGAACAGAGCGGAGCGAGTCCATACACCTTGGCCGTCTTCCACTATCGTGACGCCGGGGAACGACATTACCGAGCCGATGCCCTGCCTCGCCAGGTAAGCCGGATAGTCGAAGCCGTCCAGCTTGGGCGGAGCTGTCAGCGGTCCTTCCAGGCGCAGCCGGTCGCCATACCGGATGTGAGGCGGGTCACGGAGCTCGAGAGCTTCCACGCTCCGGCCCGCCGTCACCAGCGCGACGCCATCGACCTCTACCCATTCGCCTTCCGCCTGTACCCGCTCGATGCGAACGGGAAACCGCACCGCGGCTCCGGAGGGACCCGCGTCCTCCAGCACCAGGCCCTCCACCTGAATGGGACTCTGGGTGTGATACCGCGCCAGCTCCGCCGTCGGGTCGGTCATCACTGTCGATCGGAGACATCCGGCCACGACGCACAGGACGAGTATGGCAGGGTACGCCGAACGTCCTATCCGCTTGAGGAGGAGACCGACGAGTAACGAGCCGGATGTCAGCAAGAGCAACGCCGAGACGGGCGGGGCCAGCCGGTCACCGAGGTACACTCCGAGCAGGAACGCCGACGCGACCGCCAGGAGGATCATGCGGTCGAGCGTGTACGGTGATCTAGCCGGTCGCCACGGTACAGATCATAGCCACCGCGCCGACCAGACCGGTGGCCAGCAGCGCGAACCCGACCTTGCGGGAGTGACGCCATTGTCCCGGGCGCACTTTCTTCGACGCCAGCCAGACGCCCACAAATATGGCCGCCACCAGCAGCATCCAGAGCCACTCGTCGATGCCGCTGTCGCGCCGCTGGTTCCAGATTTGGAAGATCAGGAATAGCGCGGCGATAAAGAGGATGTAGAACCGGATATTGCTCACGCCGAACTCGGGTTACGCTCGATTGCCGGCTCTCCCGGCGACTGCGCGGGATTCTATCATGCGGCGCGTAAGACCGTCCGCGTGTCATCGCGCTTCAACGAGGTCTCGAAGGCCCTCCAGGGTGGACGGCCCGATACCCGCCACGGCCACGATGTCGTCGACCCGCTCGAACGGGCCGTGCTCCTCGCGGTGGAGGATGATCGCCTGCGCCCGCGTCTCTCCGATGCCGGGAAGCGTCTCCAGCAACTGCGCGTCGGCAGAGTTGATGTCCACCTTTCCATCCGTCGGTTCAACGGAGGCGGCGTTCGGCGGAACGATTGTGGGCTCCCCTACCGTCGGCACTGTCCAGTGGTCCTGGTCGTTGACGCGGACAGCCAAGTTGACGGCCTGCATATCGGCGCTCTCGGTGATACCACCCGCGAGGTCGATCAGGTCGGCGAGCCGGTCGCCCTCCCTGATGGCGTATAGCCCCGGGTGCCGGACGGCCCCGGTCACGTATGCTTTGGACTCGGTCTTCGCGAGAACGGTCTCCGACGGCACCGTAGGAGGAGGGACAATTCGCACGGGTTCGCCGCCATCACGACCGTCCTGAAGGAACAGCACCACGGCCCCGGCGGCAGCGGCTATCGCGGCGACGATGATGACGAGATTCACAACACGAGGCATGGAAGACACCGTTGGCAGGGTGGCTTCACAGAATATGCACGTGCACGGACTTCGTCAAGCCACTGGCATCACTTGAGAGTAAGCGACACCGAATCCTGAGTTTACGTCGGTCTTGAGACAGCCGTGTGAGAGGGTATAGTGGCGTCATTGATCCACCACTATACCCCTACCTTGGGCATCGTAGGCTACAGCTGAGCCGCTCCATACACAAAACTTGCAATGAAGCTCAACCCGAAGACCAAAGGAATGTATCTGCGCGATCCGGGCCACATCCTTCGGAAGGTATTGGACCACAAAACGATTGCTATATTCGCTACAAGGGCTGCTACGAGTGCTACTACTAGGAATTCCATTGCGTTCTCCTTATTTGCACCTACTGCGGGATGCACTAAATCGCGACGCACCATCGGGGCGCCGGTTACCGCTTTACGGAGAACGTCGCCTATTCCAACTGTGGGGAATCGCCGGGCAGGTAACGTGTGCCCTGGTTCGCCGCCCGCTCCGGGTACGCGAACCAGCGACTTGTCAGGTTCGGCGTATGCAGCGCCCTGGTGTCGCCAACTATCAGCGACATCCAGAACCTCGCCGACTCAAGAATCTTGGTGTAGAGCTTGCTTGTCAGATACGATGGCTGTATGCCATACAGTTCTCGGCAGGAAATCAAGCTAAGGTATAGAACAAAGCCCACCAGCAGCATTAATTGGACTTGTGCCAATATGAATGGAGGAGTCGCTACAGTCACGACTTCAAGCGCGAACTCAATGCCAGAACCGCCGAATAGGTAGTCCAAAATGCCGAAAACTGCGGCGAATATGAGTATGGCGAGAATCCACGCCTGAGGGAATACAACTAGGAGAACTTTGAGCGTTTCCCCTACAGCTTGCCGCGCAACATTGGGACACGAGTAAAGCATACTCTTTACTATACCAGAACATCCTATCCTCGATGAGCCGATCACTTGTCCTATGATCCCAGGCGTTTCGAATCTATGCGTACACGTCCACTTGCCCGATCTCCTAAATTCCTCGGCCTACCCTCTCGTAGACCGACACATACGAACGACTCTGCGACGTAAACGGCGAATGGCGCCAGTTGGACCAGCGTTCGCGGAGGCTGAGTCCTGTTCGATTTGACTAACAAGAACAAATAACCTATCATGCCCCTACGAGGCAAAGTACGCTCGACCTGCTGTCGACATCGACAAAATTACAAAATGCTACGAATTGTTACAGAAGAACAGTTTCGACAAGTCGGGTGAATTGGGCAATGTTCCCATTACTTAACAGCCGCGGCCCCGAGATTCTATCGATATGGGATATCGTCGTTGCTTTGCTATTGTCATTGCCCTTCTTGCTCGCCGATTTGCTCGTCGATTTCACCTATAGGGCCATACCTTTCATATTCACGATCCTTTCAGTCCTAGTAGTACTCCTTCTGCTGATGGCCTCGATCTATGCCGCTTGGCGATTGGTTACGACCTCAATTCACCTGTTGAATTCGCTTGTAGGCTTCGGCACGATTGCGGCCATACAAGTGAACAAGAGAATCGAGTCAAGAAACCGGGAAGCGGCTATGCGCTCGACTCACGCTAATTGTGAGATCGAATGCTGTTCAGAAGAATTGGAGCCATGTGAACACCCCTGTTGTCACCAATGCTGCAGCCACGGCGACCGCCGAAGGTAGCTGGGCAATACTCACTTCGCCATTCTTCACAACGGTCTCGCCAAGAAATACCCACCACTTTCCCCGAGGATCCCATGCCCGAAGACAACACCATCAGCACCGTCGCGCTGAACGACGGCGCGGTCACCATCAAGTGGACGGACGGCGAGGTCAACACTTTGTCCGCAAAGTACCTGCGGGTCAACTGCGCCTGCGCGGAGTGCGTGGAAGAGTGGACGAACCGGAAGCTGCTTGACCCGGCCACGGTGCCAGCGAACATCCAGGCGGAGGACTACCTGATGGTCGGCAAGTATGCCGTGCAGTTCCTCTGGAGCGACGGCCACTACACGGGCATCTACCCCTTCGACATGATGCGGTCTCTGGTGGACCGGCAGGCGGAGTCAGACTAGGCTGCCTGACGTCTCCATCGCGCGCCGCACGACTTCGGCGAGCCGCTCCAAGTGTTCATTCGGTATGCCGTCGGTGAGCAGCGGCGATATAGACGAGATCGAGACTCGATTATTCCGCACGGCCCAAACGTCCGTGCCCAGCTCGGAGTCGGGCTGGGAGTTTGAGCGGTTATGCATGATCCAGTAGTGCTCTCTCCTCCCTACGACCTCATGCTGGACTGTCTCCAGGAACGCCCTGCTGCCCGGAACGGTGACCTCCACCCCCTCAACGTCCGCAGGATCTACGTCCGGCATGTTCACGTTCAGCAGGAGCGGCGCCTCAATGGGAGACGCGAGCAGCTCACGGGCAATCGCCGCGGCCCCTATGCAGGCGGACTCATAGCGAATTGCGCCCTCTGGATCGTAGAAGGACGACACCGCGACGGAGGGAACGCCCCGCAGATAGCCGTGCACTGCGGCGCCAACCGTGCCCGACAGGAGAACGTCGGCCCCCATGTTAGCCCCCTGGTTAATGCCGGAGAAGATGATGTCGAACGGCTCGTGATACAGCCCGTCGTGGGCGAGAATCACGCAGTCGGCGGGCGTTCCCTCCACGGCGTGGGCCTCGATGCCGCGCACCGGCGAGGTGATTGGATGCGCCCGCACGACATCCAGCAGCGTCATGGCCGCCGATATGCCGCTCCTGTCGCGGTCGGGAGCGACCACGTACACATCGCCGACCTTCGTGAGCGCCTCGGCGAGTGCCCACAGTCCCTCGGAGTTCGTTCCGTCGTCGTTCGTTACAAGAATTCTCATGGTGGATATTGCGTATTCCCTGGTGAGTATGGCGTTGGATGTCAACCGTTCGAGTGTATCAGAATGTTATCGATGAGCCGCGTGGCCCCGATATGGACGGCAACGGAAACGATGGTCGGACGGTCTATCACGTCAAGCTCCTCCAGCGTCTCGGCATCGGCGACGCTCACGTACTCGACTGTGGCGAGTGGCTCGCTGCCGATGAGGTCCCGCATCCGGGTGCGGATCTCATCGGCGTCTGGCGCGCCGAGGTCTCCCGCGAGTTTGAGAGAACGGTACAGCACCGCCGCCGCCTCTCGCTCCGCCGGACTCAGGTACTTGTTCCGACTGCTGAGGGCAAGGCCGTCCTGTTCACGGACGGTCGGACAAACGACGATGTCGGCACCGAGGTGCAGGTCAGCATTCAGCCGCTTGATTACCAGGCTCTGCTGCGCGTCCTTCTGGCCGAGGTACGCGCGGTCGGGTCGCGTGATCGTCAGGAGCTTGCACACCGCCGTGGCGACGCCGCGGAATTG
>JAPOPA010000148.1 GCA_026713145.1 Chloroflexota bacterium | reverse complement strand
GCGCCCCCCCCACCCCCTCTACGGGCCACTAAACCGCTAATCAATTACCCATCGTACTGACAGGTGGCCCGGTCTATGTGTGCATTGGTGCCTTTCGAGGGCGGCCATAGTGGTCGAACATGGGCAAATTAGCTACGAAACCACCCATCTCGTCGAATTAGTTGGAGCAGATGCCCTTGTGGTTGCCCGTTCCCGACCAACCCATTTTCATCCCCTTTATGTGGCCTAAGCAAGGCCATGGTGATTCCCGCCTGCGCGGGAATCCATCTTTGGTCACTGCCACAAATCCAATACTCGGTGGTACCGATGCCTGCCGAGAAAGGCGACTACGTATAGAGTCGTCAGTAGGGTGTACAATGATCGACACCATGGAAGGCCACCTGAACGCCTGGATCGACAGGAACCTGAACAGCTACACGGCCGGACTGGGCACGGCGGTCGGCCTTGTCGCTGGCGGGTATATCGCGTTCGGGGTACTCGACATTCATGTCCTGCCCCGCATCGCCATCACGTACCTGGCGGCGGTCGTTGGCGTCTTGGTCGCAGCGGCCATCGCGTCCCCGTTCACTCGCGACCGGGGCAAGCCGACGCTGCTCTAGGCATCGGCGGGAAGAGTTGGAGCGCGGATGACCATCGACGTGCGTGACAAGCTGGTGGACGCTCATGTCCACGTCCACTCGCCGGATACTGAGAGGTACCCGCTTGCCCCTGGATTCACCAAGGACGACTTCTGGTACCGGTCGATGACGCCGGAGGACTACGCCCGGTACGGTCGGCGCTTCGGAACGGTGCGGGCGAACCTCGTTCATCCGACGTGGTACGGACTCGACCACTCATACATCATCGACTGCATCGCCAACGCATCGGGTCGGTATGTCGGAACAGACATTGTCCCTGCCATGTCAGACGTGGCGCTGCCGCCGCCAGACAGGGCCATGGACGCCCTCGCAGAGCGGGGAATACGCGCGTTTCGCATCAGAGGCGGGAGCGCGCGGGCGGACTTCAGAATGGGCGCGAGGTGGATGGACGCTCCCGGATACGACGCCATGTTCGAGACGGCGGCGAATTACGGGCTCGTCCTGAGCTTCCTCGTTAGCCCCGACGACCTGCCGGAGATCGACCGGATGTGCGGCCGGTACCCCGATACGCGGGTCGTCATCGACCACGTGGCCGGCATCCGGGTGCGCGACGGCCGCGTGAACGAGAAGCACGTCGACGTCGAGATGCTGCGCGACCTGGCGCGCCACCGTGAGATCACGGTGAAGCTGGGACCATTCCACGTCCTGAGCGAGCAACCCCCGCCGTTCCTCGACCTGCTCCCACTCCTTCGCCGCGTCATCGACGCCTTCGGCCCCGACCGCTGCATGTGGGAGACCGACGTGGGCGGCCCCGTGCCAATGTCCGACCCGGAAGCGGTCTACGCCGCCACGGTGGACCTGATCCTGGAGCAAGCGGACTTCCTCAGCGACGTGGACAGGGAGTGGGTGCTGTTCAGGACGGCGGAGCGGGTGTTGTTTGGGGAGTGAGAGGGGCCGCGTCCGACGGTTCAAATTGAGTTCGGCGACCCTGTAGATAGGGTAGCAGCTTCGTTCCCACATGATTCGTCAGACTCTCGCCCAACATTGACACGCCTCCTCAATTTAGAGAGAATGCTACCTGCCAGAGCAGTTATTTGTCATCCCGTGAGGAGCAGGAACCCCTGCATCGGGTGGGGCCTTCGCGCCCCCTTGTCGGCTCCCGCGGATGAAGGAGCTGCTCTGGCAAGTAGTCACCTATCCTTTGCCGCAAGGGGGTTCCAATGAGCGGGGGAGCAATTGTAGCGGCGGTTATTGCATTAGTTATGCTGGTTGCCATCGGGTGCGGCGGCAACACCGGCGAACGTTTCGAATCATCTTCTCCAGCCCATACGAGCGCGCCGGAGTCGGCTGCCACGAATACTCCCGCGCCGACCCACGCGACCCGGCCACCGGCCACTCCCGCCGTCAACATCCAATTCGTTGGTGACGGAGACTCGTCCGATGAAAGCAAGGCCACACTCACGATATCACCCGTTCCGACCAAGACGCCTACTCAAGTTGACGGTGAGCAGGAAATGTCCAAGTCAGCGGGATTGCAGAATGATGAGGTCATAGCAGTTCCCCCGCCCGGGAGCGATCCAAGCGAGTATGAAAGGGCAATCAAAGAACTCGATAAGGTGATTGATCTTGACCCCAATAACACTCTTGCATACGAAAACAGAGGCGACGCCTACCTTTCGCTTGGTGAATACCGCAGGGCAATTGCAAACTACAGTAGAGCCCTCGAGCTTGACGCAGACCTCGCCTCTGTCTACGGCAACAGGGGAATAGCCTACTATGAGCTAGGCGTTCATGATCGGGCAATTAGGGATTACGACAAGGCTGTTGCGCTTGACCCTTATGACCACCTCGTCTACTTCAACAGGGCGCTTGTCTACGGCTCTCTAGGCGATCATCGCAGGGCGATCCAGGATTACGACAGAGCCATTGAGCTTGACCCGACTCTCGTCCATGCTTACGGCAACAGAGGGGACGCTTACTTTTCCCTAGGTAATCACCACCAGGCAATTCAGGACTACGATAATGCTATCGAAATTGATCCTGACCTCGCCATATTGTACAGCCACAGAGCCTATGCCTACCTTAACTTGGGTGAGCCCAGGCGGGCAATTGAGGATATCGACAGGGCCTTTGAGCGTGACCCACGCCTCACTGACACCTTTTACCTCATCCCCCCTAGTCTCGCCTCCGATCTCTCTCATGCCTACGGCAGTAGAGCGGAAGAACGTTACTTACTCGGAGAGTACCGGAGAGCAATTGCGGACTACGGAAGGGCTCTCGACTTCGCTCCCACCGACGCTCTCCCTTCCTACTACTACAACAGAGCGGCTATCTACCATGAGCTAGGCGAGCACTCCCAGGCAATTGAGCACTATGACAAGGCTATCATGTTCGACCCAAACTTCGTCCTCGCGTATCTCTACAGGGGTCACGCGTACAGCAACTTGGGTGAGTACCGCCTGGCAATTGACGACTTTGATAGGGCGCTTGAACTCGATCCAGACTCGTCAGTTGCCTACAGCGGCAGGGGAGATGCGTACTTCAGGCTTGGAGAGGCGCACTATGACCAAACCTTCGCCGACTATGGTCTCTTCCTAACGATCTACCCAGACCACACGGTCGCGCTCAACAATCTGTGCTGGTACATGAGTCTAGCTGGGCGGGCGGCTGATGGGCTGGCCTACTGCGACCGTGCCATCAGCATCGACCCAAACTACTTTCAGGCGTACGACAGCCGAGGACTCGCCCACGCCCTGCAAGGAAACTTCGAACAGGCGGTGGCGGACTTCACCAAATACCTGGAGTGGCTGAGTAGCCAGCCGACCTACGGCAAGTACGGCCCTACTCGCAAGCTTTGGGTCAGTCGCCTCAGTAAGGGAGAACATCCCTTTGACGAGGAGGAACTGAAGGCGCTCAGGAACGAGTATTGAAAGCGCTCAAATGGCTGCCAGCTTTGAAAACGGGAGTGATCTGAATTGAAATTTGCTCGGCCTGTCACGGAATTTGCCGTAGCAGCGGCGGCGCTGCTTATGCTGGCTGTCACCGGATGCGGCGGCGATACCGCCGAACGTGCTGCCCCACTCCCTTCGCCGAATACAGCTTCACCTGATGCGAATACTGCCACACCGCCGGACAGCCCCGTCGTCAATGTGCAGTTCATCGGAGCCGCCGACCTGTCCGACGAGAGAAAGTCATCGCTCGCGGATGTCATCGAGAGCATCCAAGCAAGCGTGGTGCAGATTGTCGTAAGCGGAGGGAGCGGCTCGGGCTTCATTGTCACTACGGATGGGCTGGTCGTGACCAACGAACACGTCGTGGATAACGCCCGCAGGGTTCGCGTGTGGCTGACCAGCGGCAGTTCCTACGAGGCGGACGTGCTGGAACGAGACACGACTTCCGACCTTGCGCTGGTGCAAATCGCCTCCAACAGGCAATTCGACGCGATCTCGGTTGCAGACCCTGACCGTGTGCGCGTGGGCGATGAGGTGCTCGCGCTCGGCTTTCCGCTTGCCGACAGGATTGGCAACGATCTGACGGTAACGAGGGGCATTGTCTCTTCCAAGAGGACGGAGGGAGGCGTCGGCCTGCTGCAGACCGACGCGGCGATAAACCCCGGCAATAGCGGCGGGCCTCTGGTCACCAGCGACGGTGAGGTGATCGGCATCAACACGTCCAAGGTAGAGCAAACTTCTGGTGGCAGGCCCGTGGACAACATCGGATTCGCCGTCTCCGCCAACGAGCTTGAACGTAGACTGCCCACGCTGAGGGGACGCGGAGTCGTTAATCCCGGCACGCCTACGGCTACACCGACGATAACTCCGACTCCGACCATAACACCCACGCCGACGATAACACCCACACCAACTATTACACCCACGCCGACCATCACCCCGACTCCGACCATCACGCCAACTCCAACGTTGACGCCGACGCCGACGCCCACTCTCACTCCTACTCCTACATTTACGCCGACGCCAACGATGACACCTACGCCAACACCCACGCCGATACCACCCTTCGTGGCCGTGAGCAGTGGCGGGGACCATGTATGCGGACTGCGTGCGGACGGCTCCGTCGTTTGTCGAGGGGACATCTCCAGCTGGCCACAAGGTCAGCGATTCATATCTATTAGCAGTGGGCGCGAACACACTTGCGGGCTACGTGAGGACGGTCTTGCAATCTGCTGGGGAAGTAATGTCAACGGCAAGTCCTCGCCTCCGGAAGGCGAACGATTCATATCTATTAGCAGTGGGGTCGAACACACTTGCGGGCTACGTGAGGATGGTGTGGCCATCTGCTGGGGAAGCAGTCGGTTACCGCCGGACCATGAACGTTTTGTAGCTGTAAGTAGTAGACATAGCTTTTCTTGTGGGTTGCGAGACGATGCTTTCGTCGTTTGCTGGGGAACCAGAGCTCCACAGCCCCCAAGAGATGAGCGCTTCACAGCTATAAGCAGCGGACCCCGCGGCACCCATGTCTGCGGGCTACGTGATGATGGAACCGCTGTCTGCTGGGGAAGTAATTATAGCGGCCAGTCTTCACCTCCAGAGCACAAAATCGACCTTCGTGATGAACGCTTCACGGAGATAAGCACCGGTTTTGAGCATACTTGTGGGTTGCGTGGTGATGGCGTTGCGGTCTGCTGGGGTAGCAATAGCAACGGGCAGTCCTCGCCGCCGGAAGGGGAACAGTTCATATCCATAACCGCAGGCGGCAGACACACTTGTGGTCTGCGTGAGGATGGCATCATCCTTTGCTGGGGCGACAATAGCAAAGGCCAGTCGTCTCCGCCGTTGCGGTGAATCGGAGTGAAGTCGGCTTGTTGTGATGCCGCTATATTCTTGCCGAAGGGACTCACTGGATTCCGACGGGAGAGTACGCAATACAGCACACATAGGTCTGCCTTTGGATGCTACACTCGTGACACGACCCTCATTTGGCTTCTTCTGGCAGAAGGAAGTCGAATAGCTCGCGACTCCAGACCCTGAGCTGGTCGATTCGGCTAGACCACTCCTTGGGCGGGTTGGCTTGCAGCGCCGGTAGCATATCTTCAACAGTGACCAAGTCATGGAGACCATAGGCATTTCGAACGGCCTCGGCACCCTGCGGCGTCGCGGCACCCCAGACCAGCACTGCGCCCGAAATCTCAATCGGTCGGCCTCCGACGGTGACTGGAATGGCATCCGGATCGCGGGCCACCTGCATGAATTTGCGGAATGCGGCTCCGTTCTTCTCGTGATGGCGGACCTGCTCAGGGCCGGTTAACTGTAGGTAGCGATATCTCTCGAACTCTAACTCGCACTTCATCTCGGCAACGTACAGTTTGCCGCTGGCGCGATCGCGTAGCGTGAAGTCGAGCGTGTGCCCCCGGGCCTCGTGTTTTCTCTTGAGGTAAGGTCGGCCGATGTCCTCGTATGGGGCGGTCGGGAGAGTACACCATGCGCGCACTACTTCCTCGCTGAAGATGCCGAAGAGTCTGGAGAGATACTTATCTCGTCCACGGCGATCGGGCTGTCGAAAGAATTCAGAGAACATAAGCGTTTTCTTTCCCCTCGTACCCCACCCGCTCCATCACCTCCGAACCATCATTCCGAGCAGAATTCACCAGCGTCGAGACCTCGTACGCCTCCATCGCCCCATCGTCATACGGAGTCAACACGCTCGTAAGGACCTCGGGATCGGTTACGCTGTCGTCGAGCCAGAAGGCTTCGAGGTCGTGGGGGAGGATGACGGGCATCCGGTTGTGGATGGGGCTGAGGGTGTCGTTGGCGGACGTGGTGATGATGGTGCATGAGGGGTTGACGTCGCCCTGCGGATCACGCCACGTCTCCCAGAGTCCGGCGAAGGCGAACGGCTCGCTCGACCGCATGACGATTCTCATGGGTATTCGCTGCTTTCCGACTTTCTGCCACTCGTAGAAGCCGTCGGCGAGGAACAGGCAACGTCTGCGACGAAGGGCGTTGCCGAACGAGGGCTTCTCGACGACCGTCTCCGCCCGCGCGTTGATCATGCGGCTCCCCATGGACTTATCCTTCGCCCACGACGGTTTGAGTCCCCAGCGCATGTACCCTCCTCGACGCGACTCCCCGCCCACGACGGTGAGAACGTTCTGCGTCGGGGCGATGTTGTACCTTCGCTCAAAAGCGTCCCAGTCACCGTCGAACTCGAACCGCCGGGCAAGCTCCCCTAGGTCCGCTATCAGGCTGTATCTTCCGCACATGGCGGTATTGTAGCTTCTCTGGTGATTTGACCGCAAGAGGGCGCAGAGATCGCAGAGGTTCTTCGGTTCGGGGATCGACCGGTCGCGACACCAGCATCCCGTCCTGGCGGGACACCTTGATGGCGAAGGAAACACTGTCAATTTGAAGGGCGGTCTCTCTGTCTTCACGACGAAAGTGAGGCTTGGCCGGATCGTCGTACTTGGCTGCCTGGTCGCAGGCCATCACGAGGCTGCGCACGGCGTCCGGGTCGGGGTTACGCCCCTCGAGCAGGTTTCTCATGTAGAGAGCGCACTGCTCGTCCTCATCGGTGCGCACTTTGCCGCCGTCGCCCATGGCCACGATGGTCACGAGTTCGGGCGCGTCTCGCCGGACGGCCTCCATGGTGGCCCGGGCGATGACGAGAGAGCCGACGTAGATATCATCGGCGTTGACGTCCGACGTGACGCCGACGGTGCCGGCCATCGATGAAGGGCAGCCACCGCCAGTTCAAGCACCCCATCAAACCTGGAAAGGTGACCATCCCGGGCCATCTGACAGGGCTCGAACCAGTGATAGCGTAGACTACTGTCAGCCGCGATTCAGTGATTTGACCTTCGTAGTTCCTAGCCCGGTTGCGTAACCGTGGGTGCGCGCAGTTCATGTGCCCACAGGCTCGCTCTCTCCGTAAGAGCTTTGTGGACACCCTACTGTCAAGGAATCCAGCCTACCCTTGATGGACCTAAAACGGCTTCCAACGAATACCTGAGTTCTCCATCGCCATTACGTTTGCCAGATAAACGCCTGGGAAAGCTCCCACTAGTACCGTTTCAATTTGATTGTGATGGATAGATATGTTGAAGTTTAGTGCGAGCGTCCTGAGTGGAGAAGCGCCAGTCTATGATGGCGACAGCCTCATTGCGTTCACGTTCCAGCGCCGAGACCTCTCGTTTCAGTACCGCCTCGTCACTGATTCGACG
>JAPOPA010000027.1 GCA_026713145.1 Chloroflexota bacterium | reverse complement strand
ATGGGCGGTGCAATATCAGCCTCGCGCTAGACCTGGCCAGCCCACCCACTTCATAACGGCCACTTCCCAGTAATCGCTGCCACCGCCATAACGACAAAGTCCAATAAGGTCTCGGCACGTGGCACCCTCTTGTCGAAAGGCACCCCTTGATGCAAGATCACCTGTCGATAGAACGGTGTGATAGCCTCGGTTGCGGACAGGCCAAGCTCCCCGAAGAATTTCTCTGCCTCACGCTTCAGTTCGAGGTCTACGCATGCATGGTGGCCATTGGATTCCCGCAGTCCGTGCCCTTCAGATAACCCTCACCGGATGTGGCAGCGGCTGATTGAACAGGTAACCTTTTTTGTTGAACGGGACAGAGTAAGGCTGGGTGTTGCCTGCCGTATCGGTGGCGCGGGTCATGAGGGTGTACTCTCCCGGATCGGGTGACCACTCGAACTCGAAGCGTATCCAGGAGTACTGCACCTGAGGGCCGTGCAACTTCGCTTCGTTCCAGGTCGTTCCCGAATCGGCGCTCCACTCCACCCTTGCTATCGAGAGAGGGGATTGTGCGTAGCCGTGAATGCGTTGCCCGACAGAAGGAAGCTCTGCGGGCCAGGGCAGCGCAAGGGCGCTCTTGACCGTCTGGGCCGTCACGACCACGCCGTCCGCCTCTCCCTCCGGCGGATAGTCTTCGCCGATGAGGACGTAGGATGTCGTGTTGTTGCGCGTCCAGAACGGCTGTGAAGAGACGACGATCCGTCCCAGCCACTTGATCCACGAGCTGCCGACCCATCCGGGCACTACCGCGCGCAGCGGGTAGCCGTGGTCCCTGGGCAATGGCTCGCCGTTCATGGTGTAGGCCAGCAGGGTGTCGGGGTGCATCGCCTTCTCAAACGTCATCGCCCGCCGGAAGCCGTCTTCCGGTGAACCCTCGTCCAGTCCGACCAGCAGCACGCTTGCGGCGTCCTCGGTTATGCCAGCGCGAGTGAGCACGTCTCGCAGGGGGACGCCAATCCACTCGCCGTTGCCGACGGCGCCCCGCTCCCACTGAGTGCCATCGGCCTTCTGCCCGTTCACGATGTCGAACATCGCGCGGTGGTTGCCCGCGCATTCCAGATACGAGACCAGGGTGCTGCTGGGCATGTCTTGGATGTCGGCGTATGTCAGTTCCATCGGGCTCGACACCGCGTCGCCCTCGACCGAGAGCCGCCATGAGGTCGCGTCCACGTCCATGCTCGTGGAGTTGCTGCGCACGAAGAATTGCTTGTTGGGGGTCATCACCCCCTGCATGTTTTCGAGCCGGGCCTCAAGGCTGCCGGGGCGCTGGATGAATGGAGCAGGGTCCTTGTACCAACGCGGCGGTTCCGATTGGCCTATGGAAGTAGGGGCAGAGGAGGGACCGCTTGCTCCCGGCATCCTGTCGCCGAAACAGGCGGCAAGCACTGCGGCCGCGCCTCCGACTGAGAGAAGCTGCAGGAAGCGACGTCTGCTGATGCCCCTCTCGTATGCAAGTAGCCGGAGCCACTCTTCGGCGTCTGCCGTTCGGTCTGTCATGTCGTCATCCGGCAGCGCCATGTGCTTCCCCTGTTATGGAGAGGTTGGCCGTTTCAAGTTCGTACTTCATGGCGGCCTTCGCGTGGTAGGTCAGGACACTTGCCGAGTAGGGTGGAGCGTTTCTAGTGGAAACACCCGCGTCCGGGGAAGTCCCACGCGCCTTCGACAACGCCGTTGCGGGTGGCTATGAAGCGGTCCCAGCGGTTCACCAGCCCGTCGGAGTAGCCGGGTATGAGGACGACCGTGTCCCCGACGTTGAGCGTCGTCCGACCGTCGGTTTGCAGGACAAGGTGCTCGTCGGTAACGTCGGCCACGTCGACTCCCGGCATCCCCTCGACTGAGGGGCCGAACATGCCGTTTATCATGCAAAGATGGCGCACACCGATGTCGGTGATCGCGACTCCGGGCCGGGGAGTGCTGACAACCGTGGTCACGAGCCTGGCGGCGAACTTGAACTCTGACATGAACTCCAGCATCGTGTCCATGAGGGCGTACGTGCCTCCCTCGACCTCGGTGACGCCCGGAATCTCCGTGGCGAGCTTATACGAAAAGGTCTCGCCGCTGGATACCATCTCGACCTCGATTCCCTCGGCCTCGATGGCGTCCTTCACGGCCAGGCACATGCCTATGTGTCGCGTGCCCGACTCCGTGTACTCCTCGACCGTCGGCGATCCTTCCACGTGCTGGTGGCTCATGACGCCCATGAAGCGGACATTCGGCAGGTCGTTCGCCAGCTTGGCGATGTCGACCCCCTGCTGAGGATTGCGCACACCCGCGCGACCCATGGACGTGTCCACCTCGACGAGGATGCCGATGTTGGTGTCGGTGGCCTCCGCCACACGGGAGATCGCCCGGACGTTCTCGGGGTCGTCCACGCAGACCTTGATATCGCCGCGACGAGCGAGGCCGCACATACGGACGAGCTTGTCGTCGGTGACGACCTGGTTCGGGATGAGGATGTCGGTGATGCCGTTGTGGACCATCACCTCCGCTTCGGAGACCTTCGCACAGCAAACGCCACCGACCGTGCCTCCGATGTCGATCTGCATCTGCGCAAGGAACGGGCTCTTGAGATTCTTGGTGTGAGCGCGCATCTTGGTGGCAGTGTCGCGGTAGGTGTCGGCGACCACCTGCAGGTTGCTCTCGTACGCGTCCATGTCCACGATCAGGCACGGAGTGTCGAGTTGCTCAACGGGAGTCCCTGGAGAGGGGGCATAACGGTCCATTCGATATCCTCAAAGACGGTGGAGTGTGCGATAGTATACAACGCCGACGTGGGGTGAGGGCATTCCACGCTCTGCGTGCACTCTGGATTTGGCAGGCGGGATCAGGGGAGTCCAGGAGGCCTACTCAAGAATGTTCCGAACGGTCGGACACGACAAGGCGGTGAAAGCGCTTACCCGGGCGTTGGATAACGACGGGATTGCCCACGCCTACCTGATCGCCGGGCCGCCGAATATCGGCAAGATGACCCTGGCGATGGACATCGCGCGGGCCGTCAACTGCGTTTCCGATGAGCAGCCCAATATGTTCGGCGAGACGGAGCCGAAGCCCTGCAACACGTGCGGCCCATGCGACCGCATCGCGAGGGGGCTGCACACGGACGTGCGGGTGATGGGCCTCGGACAGGACTCGCGAGGTCGGACGCAGACGCTGATCTCCATCGACCAGGTGCGAGAGGCTCAGCGTGAGGCCAGCCTGAGGCCGTCAGAGGGCAAGTACCGCGTGTTCATCATCGACCGCGCCGAGTACCTCAGCCCCGGAGCGGCGACGGCGCTGCTCAAGACGCTGGAGGAGCCGCCGGACCAGGTGATCTTCATTCTCGCGGCGACAGACAGCGACCGGATGCTCCCCACGATCTCGTCGCGGTGCCAGACCTACAAGCTGCGCCCCGTCCGGCAGTCGGTGATCGCAGATCATCTGAAGTCTCAGCACGGCGCGGAGGAGGAGACCGCAGAGGAGATTGCCCGTCTGTCGGAGGGCCGGATCGGCTGGGCAATCGGCGCCGCCGCCGACCCGTCGGTCTTGGAGGCGATCGAGGAGAAGGTCATGACGGTCGAGTCAATCGTGCGAGCGGGGCTGGAAGCGCGCTTCGAATACGCCGAAAAACTCGCGCGCGCCTTCACTCGCGACCGGGACGCCGTGCGTGACGAGCTTGCCGTCTGGCTCGAATGGTGGAGAGACATGATGATCGTGAAGGCGGGTCTCCCCCGCTACGTGAAGCACCTCGCCAGACTCGACACTTTCCAGGCGGGGGCGGCCAAGGTTACGGTGGAGGAGGTCGCGAAAGCGGTCGCCGCGGTCGAAGTGACGGCTCGCCGGCTCGACAGGAACGCCAACGCCCGCCTGGCCCTGGACAACATGCTGCTCGCAATGCCCCGCATCCGATGATGTTCCGGAATAGCACTCTCACTATGCGAATCAGGTCGTACAGGATGGTCGAAAGATGATGGAAGGACGTCGAAAGCAGGGAGAAATCGTAGGGGTGCGTTTCACGCCTTCGGGGAAGGTGTACTTCTTCGCACCCGGAAATGTGGTCGTGTCCGTTGGAGACAGGGTGGAGGTGGAGACCGACGTCGGCTATCGAGAGGGTACGGTCGTCATCGCGCCGGACCAGGTGCGGTACGCCGATCTCAAGGGCGGGCTCGACGCCATAGTGCGGAAGATAGAGTAGGGGAGTCTACCTACCGGCCCCGCTGCCGTACCGGACGGCCTGATCTACTATGTCGAGGCCGACGTTCTCGCTCCATGCGGCCAGAAGCTGCTGGGTCACCGGGCCGACCAGGCCATTGCCAACGGGCTGCTTGTCGACGGTCGTCACCGGGACCATGCACCACGAGGTGCTGCTGAAGAAGCACTCGTCGGCGTTGAGCACGTCGTACGGCTGGATGTCTTCGATTCTCGCCTCGATGTCGAGCTGCGATGCGAGGCCGAGCACCACCTTGCGTGATACCCCTTCCAGCGCCGTTCTCGTAGTCGCGGTGCGTAACATCCCGTCGGTCACGATGAACACGTTGTAGGACGAGCCTTCGGTGATGTACCCGTCGCGGTCTCGGAGGATCGGCAGAGCGCCGGGGTCGAACTCGTTGGCCTCCAGCTCCGCGAGGTTGAAGTTCATGCGGCTGTAGTGCTTGATCTTCGGGTCGAGGGCCTCGGCATGGTACGACTGCGTTCGCGTTATCACGGCCTTCAGCCCCTCGTAGGCTTCGTAGTACCCGGCGAAGTCGAGGCCGGAGACGCGGATGCCCACCTGCGCCCCGTCAGCAGACCACGCGCGACGGCCCTTCCCGCGCGTCACGAAGTGGTGGATGTGAAGGTCGCCGACGTCTTCCAGCTTGTCGAGGTTGCGCTCGACGGCCTCTTCGGTCAGGGAGGCCATCTCCTCTTCCGTCAGCCCCGGGTCGAGGCGGATGTAGTCGAGAGAGCGGTAGAGACGCCGGACGTGGTCGCCCAGGTGGTAGATCTTGCCGTTGAACGTTCGGGTGGCCTCGAAGGTCGCGTCCGCCACCATGAATCCCCGGTCGAGGGGATCGATGCGTATCTCCTCGCTCGGAATCCACTCCCCGTTCCAGTATGCCGCGAAACTCATGCTCGTGCTCCCGTCCGGCGGGGAAGATGAAGCGCCGGACTGCAGATACAGTGTACGCCACTGGGGGACACCACGAACAGTGTGTCAGGGGCCACAGCAAGGGCAATCACATCCAGTGATAGGGGCGGTTGAGGTGGGCGCATTTGGTGCGGCACTCGCGGCGGTTGATCTTCCAGTTATCCGAGGTGTCTGTTCCTCGACGGTTGCTCCAGGGAGTGTTGGATCGTATCGGCCGGTTATCACCGGTGCCAAGTTGAGGGAGGGTACAACCACGATCTGGCCAAGAGGGAGAGCGCTCCAGGGAGTCGGCTTGTCTTCACTGCGCTTTCACCCCATTGACGGAGGCCCGAAGACGACAAAGATGGACAAAAGACATGGTTCACGGTAAGAAACGCATCCCTTATTGGATAGACCGGAAATTGAATGGCCTTGAAGGTCCAGACTATGATGCTAATATCTCGTTTGGACTGCCCATTGAGCCTGAAGACTCCCAATTTGGGGAATACCGGCTACTACATGAAGGGCGAGTATGGCATAGCGATCAAGAATCACGATGTCGCTATCAGTCTCGATGACAATGATGCCTATGCGTACTACAGCCGGGGGTTGGCCTACTCGTCGTTAGGCGATGCCACGAAAGCGCGGGCAGACTTCAACGAGGCCCTTGAACTGGGTCACAATCGAGACGAAATCGAGGCCGCGCTGAAGGATCTCGACGAAGACGGATGATGGATCCGCCATGACCATCCTCGTTTGCTATGCGTTGACGCAAAACCAGCGTTCAGAATGTCATGCGTGAACTTCTGTAATACAATGTCGCTCAAATGAATGTGGCCGCATACAAACTTACAAATGGATAGGCCATTGTAATGAGTTCAAGTTCTAAGAGGACGGTACAGGGTCTCCAATATGTGATGCTAGCGCTGTGCTGCCTTGCCATCGTGGCGATGGTCGCCTGTGGAGACTCTAGTCCAACTCCTCCAACTCCCACAGAAAGCCCGCCTGCCAAGGAGACGGCTACCCCGGAACCAAGTCCGACACCCCCGCTTGAACCGACGGCGATTCCCACTTCCGCGCCGGTGACTTCAGATCCGGTGACTTCAGATAAGGACGCGCTGGAGGCTCTGTATGAGTCCACTAGGGGTGACGGGTGGACCAGCAACGAAAACTGGCTCAGCGACTCGCCCATTGGTGAATGGTACGGCGTCACGACCGACGAAGACGGACGCGTAGCCGGACTGACTCTGGAGGGAAATTTTCTTGCGGGTCGAATGTCGCCCGAGTTGGCCGATCTTTCCAACCTCGCGGTGCTGGAGCTGGGCGACAACTGGCTGGTTGGTGAGATACCGTCCGAGCTGGGCAGGCTTTCACGCCTGCAGAAACTGGACCTGTCGGAGAACAAGCTGAACGGACAGATACCCTCTGAACTGAGCAATCTCGACAGTTTGGAAGTGCTTGACCTACACGAGAACGAACTGGCCGGTGAGATTCCGGCTGAACTGGGTAAGCTTTCCAGCTTGACTGAGCTCGACCTCTCGGAGAACTGGTTGGTCGGCGAGATTCCGGCGGAGTTGGGGAATCTTTCGAGCCTGGAGGCGCTCAATCTCTCTCAGACGGGGCTGACGGGTGAAGTGCCGGCGGAGCTTGGCAGACTCTCAGCTTTGAAGGAGCTTGATGTTTCGGAGACGGCGTTGACGGGGTGTGTGCCGGAGACGGCTGCGGACCTGTCCGCTGCGGGACAAGCGTCGTGCGACCCGCGGGAGGCCTTGATCGCGCTCTACCACGCCACGGACGGCCCGAACTGGAAGAACAACGACAACTGGCTCAGCGACGGGCCGCTAGGTGAATGGTACGGGGTCACAACCGAAGGAGAGGGCCGTGTGATCAGGTTGATTCTCGGTGAGAATGATCTGAAGGGTGAGATACCGCCCGAAGTGGGCTACCTTACGAATCTCAGAAGGCTCGAGCTCTATTCGAACAATTTGACCGGAGAGATACCGCCGGAACTGAGTAGACTCTCCAACCTCGTAGGGCTGGCCCTCCCCGGCAACGAGTTGACCGGCTCTATCCCTGCCGAACTGGCCAGCCTCTCCAACCTTCGTTGGCTCTACCTGAACGACAATCAACTGAGCGGGACGATACCGAGGGAATTGGGGAATCTTTCCGACCTACGGAGGCTGACTCTCTGGGGGAATCGGCTGAGCGGAGAGATAACACCGGAGTTAGGCAACCTGTCGAAGCTGGATTGGCTATACCTTTCATATAACGATCTAACAGGGGAGATACCGCCTGAAATAGGCAAGCTCACAAGTCTCTCAGAGTTGTCCCTGTTGGAGAACGACTTGAGTGGAGAGATTCCGCTGGAGTTGGACAACCTCAGGAATCTGACGCTGTTCCACTTCCAGGGAAATCAGTTTAGAGGGTGTATTCCGGAGAGTTTTGTCAATCTTGTCGCCATCGTCGGACCGTCGTGCGCCGAATTGGATGCGCTAGCAGTCCTTCACGACGTCACGGACGGCTCCAACTGGAGGAATAATGACAACTGGCTCAGCGACGCGCCAGTGGGACACTGGTACGGCGTCGTGACCGACGATACGGGCCGCATCATCAAGTTGGGACTGGGAGCAAACGGCCTGAAAGGCGAGATTCCATCCGAACTGGCTAACCTCGTCCACCTAACGGAGTTGGACTTGCAGGGAAACCTGCTCAAGGGAGCAATTCCACCCCAACTAGGTGAGCTCTCCGATCTGGAGATCTTGGGTCTCTGGAACAATCAGCTTTCGGGGGAGATTCCCCCGGAACTGGGCAAGCTGAAGAGCCTGACCCACCTACATCTGAACCATAACCAACTGAGTGGAGAGGTACCGATGGAACTGGGGAACCTCTCCAAGCTCGAAACGGCAGACCTTCAGGGCAACCTGCTGACAGGGCAAGTGCCCGAGAACCTTGCCGAGATTGCGAACCTGGTCACCGTCGAGCCCTCCAAAGAGACAATGGAGGCACTGAGGGCGCTATACGGCGCCACGAACGGCCCGGACTGGAAGAAGAGTGACAACTGGCTCAGCAACGAGCCCCTCGAAACGTGGTTCGGCATCGTCACTGACGGGAAGGGCGGGATCCTCAAACTGGCACTTGGGGAAAACCTCCTGAGGGGCGAGATTCCACCGGAATTGAGTCTTCTCACAACCCTGACGGAGTTGGACATTCAGGGGAACTGGCTGAGCGGGGAGATACCTATGGAGCTAAGCAACCTCTCCAATTTGGAGGTGCTGGGTCTATGGGGCAACCAGTTCAGCGGAGAGATACCGTCCGAACTGGGGAAACTCTCAAATCTCTCTCGCCTCCACCTGAGAGAGAACCAACTGACGGGGGAGATACCGCCGGAGTTGGGGAACCTCTCAAAGCTTATTTGGCTGGGGCTAGGCGACAACTGGCTGATCGGCAAGATACCGCCAGAGCTTGGGAAGCTCACCAATTTGACGCATCTCGATCTTTCGGAGAACGGACTGGCGGGCGAAATACCTTCGGAACTGGGTAATATTCCCCGACTGGTCGACCTGTTCCTTTACGATAACGAGCTGACGGGTTGTGTCCCCGAGAGTCTGCGATACATCGGCCAGGGCCGCGCGACCGATCTTGGCCTGCTGTTCTTCTGTGGAGACGTGGCGGCCGATAACGAGTAGAGAGTCCTGCTGCGACGGCGAAAACCGGCAGGATGGATTGTTGACGAGTAAACTGTCCATGCTAAGGGTGCTCACGCGGCGAGGTATGTATTGACTCGATCTTGCAGAGAGAAATTCATAAGCGCCATCACACGTAAGGTGGCGCTGTTTTGTGCGGCGGTCGTGGTGCTGACGGCATGCGGGGAGTCCAGCCCAACGCCCACTCAAATCCCTCCGGCAGCGGAAGAAGCCGTGCCGGAAGCGACTGCGACTTCCCTACCGAGACCGACGGCCAGTCCCACGGCAACGGCGACTGACATTCTTCCGACGGTAACACCGGTTGCGCCCAGCCCTACGCCATCGCCAAGCGAGTCTCCATCCGATGAGCTGTCGCTGGGAGAGTTGCTCAAGGTCGTTACCCCCTCAATGGTCAGCATAAGAAGGTTCGGCAGGATCGGCGGGACCGGGTTCCTGGTAGAAGGGAATTACGTTGTAACGGCTGCTCACGTGGTCTGGCCGGATACTGTCATCGATGTTGTGTTCGAGGACGGCACGGAGCACACCGACGTAGCAGTTGCGGCGTTCGATCACTTTGCCGACCTTGCCTTCCTGGGCCCCATCGATACGTCGGCCCCACATTTACAGCTCGGAAACGCAAAAGCCGAGAATGAGGGGAACACCATGTACTCGGTGGGACATGCCCAGGGATCCAAGGAATTATTCGCCACCGAAGGGGAGTTTCTTCGCCTGGAGAATTGGACGGATGCGTTCATTTCGGAGGTGACAACGTCGGCCGAGGGAATCGGCGGCATGAGCGGCGGGCCCGTTGCCAACGGCGGTGGCGACGTGATCGGAGTCAACCTAAGGTCAGGCGAAAGTGTAAACATCGGGGCTTCCTCCAATACCGTATCCGAACGCTTGGACAGGATGCTGCGCGGCGAGGATGCCTCGCCTTTCGGGTCGCGTTTCCCATCAACGGACGGTGGCAGCAAGGAGCATGGGATCGTTCTGCGCGGCCGTTGGGACACGGCGGTGTTCTGGGGCGAGCATTCGGCGGCATCCATAGAGTTCGACGCTCCGTGGGACATCGAATACGGTCTGTTCAATCGATGGGGGAGCGCAAGCTTTAACTCAACGTTTCGGTCCACTCGCCAGGGTGTTGGCGACACATGCTGTCCCGGCGGCCCCTGGTTAGTAGTCGTGAACCAACCGTTCGACTTAACCCGCGAGGTCAAGTTGATCAGCACAACCCCGGTGGCGCGATATCACGACCCTGACGACGGCAAGCAGATCGGTATCGGACACAGCGTTGCCGGGATCTTTGACACAGCCTTGGACACCGATCCGTACACTATTTTTCTGAACGAAGGCGATGGCATCAAACTGGAGCTTACCCTAGGGCTATCCGATGCGACAGTGACAATAGATCACAATGACGCCGCGCCCTACGAGGTCTTCGTGGCTGAGGGCGGGTGGCAAGACACGCACGAGTTCGAGTTCAGAGCCCCGCGGAATGCCAAATACACGATTGCGGTGCAGCGTCATCCCAGGAAGCGGTTCTATCCCAGCGGCTACGTCTTGGAGATTTCAAAGTCGACCGCGGGCGATGGGCTTTCGACGTCATCCGAAGTACAGGAGCGACTCGATAGCTCCTTCGAGAGTCCTTTTGGGGAGATGCTCAGGCACACCTATTCAGACTCCGACCCTGCGATCCGGATCGATCATCCGCTAAACATCACAGGCGGGGACAGAGACGTATTTGCGGCGGAGCTGTTCGAGCAGGACAGATGGGGGAGAACCGTCACGCTGGAGAAGCGGGGACTGAGCTATCACAGGGAAGACCCTAAAGAGGAGCTTTCAGTGGGCGACTACATGGAGCGTTCCGTTCTTGCAAGGGCATTCCCCTACAAGGAAGAGAAGCTCGTGACGGCCAGTAAGGAGATCGAGACGCCGTCGGGCGGGCAGATCCTGATCGAAGAATTCGAAGTGAACGACGGTTGGATGAAAGGTGTGCGGTTGGCGTATATCCATGAAGACGATACGGGGTACATGGCGGTCTTCTATGCACCCTCGGAGGTGTTCGATGAGTGGAAGCCAGTGGTCGACTACTGCATTGGCTCATTCTCGATTGGCGGCTTCTCGGTGGCTGACAAGTTGTCGGGCGGATGAGCGGGTGGAAACTGGGCTTGAATGACTAGCGCTTCGAACTCCCCTGGAAGAACGAGGCTGCGTGGGCCTTCCAGAATTCTACGTCGGATTGCCTTGCTGAGTAGAAGCTGACCACCCGACGATATCCACTATCCCGCCGACCTCGATACGACAAGGACTCGCCGGAGCTCACCGAGGAGCAGTTTGAGCGGCTGACCGGGGAGATGCGGGATAGAAGCGCCTTGAGACGGGAGCGGTGCGATGTGATAGCTTTGCAGGCCAAACGAGGGTAGTTCCATTTGATTCTGGCCCACAACCAAAGAGAACCCTCACCCCCGTATCAAGTACGGGGCAGGCTCTAACCCTCTCCCACGACGGAGGCTGTCTCATAAGTAGGTTATCTTGTTGAAAATACAGAGGTTCTAGGGGTAAGTTCGTGTTGTTGCACCTGCTTTAGGAGAAGTGGCATGCCATTTCGGGACTTCAATCGGGAACAGGGGTGGCTTCTGCCGCCT
>JAPOPA010000028.1 GCA_026713145.1 Chloroflexota bacterium | reverse complement strand
GTCGTCCTCGGGCACCTCGAGCAAGGTCTCGCCGGTGTACTCTTCCATGTTTAGCCAGAACGCCCGCTGGAACTGCTGCGCCTGCCCTTCCAACAACGCAAGCATGAGTGGATCGTACTGTGCCGCGCTATGCTGATCGGGGTTGATCAGGTCCTGCCGTAGGTGGCCGACCTCATGCGCCAGCGTGTCGATGACCTTGGGAATCGGCCGCTCGCCGTCGACGAAGACAGTGACCCTTCCCCTCTCCCGTGAGGTAATCCCGACGGCGTACTCCTTAAGTCGCTCGTACCTGACATGGATTCCCGGCATCTCCCGTGAGCTGGCAGAGGCAAACTGGTTCTCGAATGCCTCGTCGATCCACCTCAGGTACTCCTCCCGAGTGAGGATGTGAATGTCCACCCGTTCGTCGCGTAGGGTGTCGCCGGTCATGAGATAGTAGCCAGCCTCGACGACATCTATGATCCGCTCTGAGTGGTCGGCGCCATCGGGCGAAACGGCAATGTCACTGGAGTCGACGAGCTCTCGCAACCCCGACAACACACGTGCGATCTCCTCCGTGGAGTATTCCTCGACGGGTTCCGTCACCTGCGGAGGCTCTTCCAGCCACGTGAAGGTCTTCTCGAAGACGTTGTCCTCCTCGTCCGCTTCACGGACCGACTCCCGCGAGTCGATAACGATCTTGAGCGTATGCTCGCCGGGTGTTATATCCACCTCGCTCGCGAGCCCGTTCCACAGCGACGAGAGAATTGCCCTTTGGGGAATTCCTCGTTGGAAGACGAAGGTGTTGACCAGTTCATCGTCAAAGAAGACATCCACGGAGAACGGTATGCGAGTACCTACGCTGCTGTGGTTCTTGACGGCGACTTGAAGCATCACGTCCTGGCCAGCGATCAGCGGCGGGTTATGGGCCGTGTCCCCTTCGTGGAAGAGCGAGATAGGGCCGTCCGAGTCGAATACCCATCCGGGCTGAAGGTTGGCAAACCCAAGCGGCTCGGGCAACACCGGGGCGGGACCGACCGCGGGGGCAGGTTTGGCCGGTACCGCCCCGGTTTCCCACGTGAACACCTTCTCGAACACATTGTTGGTCTCGTCCGACTCACGGACGAGATTCGTCGGATCGACAACCACCTTTAGCGTGTGCTCCCCGGGAGCGATCGGCACGATTCCCTGAAGACCCGACCACGCGACCCGGCTCGGAAACCCTCCAGCAATCGCGCCATCGCCCTGTCTCCAGGCCACGAGAACGTCATCGAGATAGAGGTCCACTCGCACAGGCTGGTAAACGCTGGATAGGCCCCGATTTTCGATGGCAGAGATCACGTACGCCGGCAGATCCACAGACAGCGGCCAGTCCTCAACGTCTTCGGCATACGGACTGGCCACGATGACATCGGACACCCCACGCAGTTGGGCTACTGCAAGGTCGGGAAGACGGGTGACCTGTCTCTCCGGCTCAGGAACGGTATCGTCTGCCTCCCAGATGACCTCCAACTCGTAGGTGTTGTCGGTCTCGTCGGACTCCGCAATGAGGTTTGTCGAGTCCAGGACCAGCTTCAGGACGTGTACGCCGGGAGTCAAATCGATAGAGTTGCTCAGGTGCGGCCAGTCAATAAGGGTTGCCGGCCCCCCCGTCGCTAATGAGATGCCCGTCCAGCGGTTTACGACCACGTCATCGAAATACAGGTCGACGAAATACCTTTCCTCAAGCGGCATATCTCCGGAGTTTCTCAGACCCCAGCTCACGAACGTGTCTTTGCCCACCGTCTGAGGTGTGGTCGATTGCATGCTTGTGGCGTCGGCAACCACCACCGAGCCGCTCCACCCTTCCGGCGTGTCCGGTACGAGGTTCACCCCGCTGCTGGTCGCTTGAGCGGCCTGCGGCGTTGCGGCAGGCGTTAATGTCGGTTGCGCTTCAGGCATCGGAGCCGGAGTTGGCGTCGCCGTGGGCAAGGGAGTCGGAGTCGATGTGGCGGTGGGCAAAGGTGTGTTCGTGGGAGTCGCCGTCGGAGTCGGAGTGCTCGTAGGTACAGGCGTAGAAGTTGGCAGGGGCGTATTCGTCGCCGTCGGTGTTAACGTGGGAACAGGAGTGAACGTCGGTGTAGGCGTCTCTGTCGGCGATGGCGAGGGAACCACGGTGGCTGTCGCAGTCGGCTGATCCGTGGCAGTTGTCGGAGGAGGAGTCGGCGACTCCGTTTCGGACTCTTGCTGGGCCGCCCTGGACAAGGACTCCGGGTCAGGCGGTCTCTCCGGCTCGTTATCCGGCGACCAGCACCCGTACGCTGCAATTGACACCAGTACGGCTACGCCCCACCAACCGATTCTTTGACGGAATGATGAGAGCCTGTCCGCACCCGTCTTTGTCCAATTCGCTCCCAGCAAAGTACCTCGTCCTGCTTCGCAGTTCGTTACTGATATTAAACGGCTCCCACATCGGCGAGGTTACCTTCACGACGGATGGCGGTGCGGAGCAAGAAGCAGCCCAATTGCGGTTTCCTGCCCGTATCCCACAAATCAATGCAAGCGCGGCCATAGATAGTACGTTAGTGGAGGTGCGTGGCCTGGGCTGCGTCAACCGAACCAGATGCCGAGGTACTTGGTGAACCAGAATAGCCCGGCGTAAGTGGCCGCCCCCGACGCCACGAGGATGGCGAGCATCCAACGGTGCGTGATCGCCCCGCGAATGTTGCACTGGTTCCGGCCCCGCAGGAAAAGAACGACGGCGATCACCGCCACGATCAGTCC
>JAPOPA010000212.1 GCA_026713145.1 Chloroflexota bacterium | reverse complement strand
CTTGGATGGCCGTTACCCTAACCAGCGCCGCCGTACTGGGGATGATCGGCGTCCTCGACAAGGCATTCCTCTACCACTACGCCCGGTCTCTCCGAACACTCCCGCTCCTGATCGCCATCGGGCACGTGCCTATTGGGATCGTGTTCATCGCGATCTCACCGTTCCAGGAGTTGACCTTATCAGGGGCAGGTTGGGGACTGGGTGCCGGTGTGCTTGGCGGGCTGAGTGCTGTGGTGTTCTTCAAAGTCATGGCGAAACGGGAAGTGACGCGTACGATCCCGGTCGTTCAGACGTACCCGATCTTCGTCGCACCTATGGCCATCCTTTTCCTGGACGAGAGTTTGAAGGCATTCCACTGGTTCGCCGTCTTGGTAACGGTGGCAGGAGCGGTGATGATGTCTATGCGCCAGGACGCCAGGGGTCGTGGATTCGTGATCGACCGGTCCTTCTACGAACTCCTGGGGGCGAGCTTGCTATTGGCGGGAATGAACATCGCCGCCAAGCAGGCGGTCGAAACGCTTCCGGTATTGCTGGTGCATGGTCTCCGGTCGTTTGGAGTCGCAGCGGTGCTGATGGCATTCGGCGCCCGGCACGAACCGCTCAACGAGGTCCGCAGGATGGTAGCGGAAAGGAGCCCGGCACTTGGAATCTTCGCCCTGAACGAGTTCGTGATCGTCAACACGGGAATGATCCTGAACCTGTGGGCCACTTCCCTCGGTCCTGTATCGCTGGTTTCGGCATTGACGGCAAGCTCGTCAATCTTCCTCCTGGCATACAGCACCCTGCTGGGCCTTCGGTTCAGGGGAATGCTCGGAGAACAGGTGGGATGGCGTGCGGTGATTGTGAAGACCGTTGCGACAACCTTAATCGTTGCCGGAGTCGTGGTAATTTCGCTCGGCTGAGCGTCGGCGCGTTCGGGGAGGTTGACATGCGCTCGCCGTGCGTCCTAGTCTCCCATAACTCGTAGACGGGAGGAGCTTTTCATGGCACAGAACACGAAGGTCGTCATCGTAGGCGCCGGACACAACGGCCTGGTGGCCGCCGGATACCTCGGAAGAGCGGGGCTGGATGTGCAGGTGCTGGAGCGGAGAGATGTGGTCGGCGGCGCTGCCGTGAGCGAAGAGTGGTTCCCGGGCTACAAGATCTCGACGTGCTCGTACGTCTGCCACATCCTTCAACAGAAGGTAATCGACGAACTCGAGCTCCGAAAATACGGCTTCCACGTCTACCCGATCGACCCGATGCGCGTCCATCCCTTTCCCAATGGGAAGGCGATCACCTTTTGGCACGACGACGAGAAAACGGCCGAGGAGCTTCGCGAGATTTCGCCTGACGACGCGGACGCATGGACGGAATGGGCGGAACTGTGGCATAGTTCGGTGCGAATTCTGAGCAGTTACTATCTCGGGCCACCACCCTCACTTGCCGAGCTTACGGAAAGGTTCCGCGAAGAGGGAGAGGAGGAGCTGCTGGAGACGCTGCTAACGGTACCCTACAGGGACTTGATCGACCGCCACTTCGTGTCGGACGAGGTCAAGGCCGCGGTGAGCATGGGCGCGACGGACATGGGGGACATCAGTGCGCCGGGGAGCTCGTACATCATGGCGTTGTACAGGTTCAGCGCATTTCGGCAGGACACGGAGAACTATGGCATCGTGCGTGGGGGCATGGGCGCCATAACCCAATCGATGGCGAGGTCGGCTGAGGCTGAAGGAGTTTCGATTAGGACGGGGGCGGAGGTCGAACGTATCTTAACGGAGAGCGGAAGGGCGGTAGGAGTCCGATTGATAGACGGCGAGGTGGTCGGTGCGGATATCGTCCTGTGCAACGCCGACCCGAAGAGGACGTACCTCAAACTACTGGACGAGGCCGACCTCGACCGGGAATTCATCGATGAGGTAGAGGCCTTAAAGACCATGTCGGCGTCGGCGAAGTTCCTGTGCTCGCTGAGGGAGCTGCCGGACTTCTCTCGATATCTCGGTTCGGAGTACAACCCGGAACACTTGGCGATGATTTCGCTCTGTCCGTCAGTAGACCAGTCCGAATTGACCTGGATCGATGCGAAGAACGGGAGAGTCCCGGACACTCCTATCATTCAGGTGCAGATCCCATCCGTGTATGACAAGAGTGTGGCTCCTGACGGCCGGCACGTGCTCTCGCTGTGGGTGCTGTTCCTTCCGTCGCATGTGCGCGACGGCTCATGGTCGGAAATGCGACAGCAGTTCGGGGAGCGACTGATCGACGAGGTCACGAAGTACGCGCCAAATTTCAGAGACGCGATTATCGACTGGACGCTCCTGACGCCGGAGGACATTGAGGACCGCATAGGCCTGACGGACGGGAACATCAGGCACCTCGACATGATTCCCCAGCAGATGATGTCGCGCCGACCGCTGCCGGGGTGGTCGGACTACCGGACGCCCGTGGAGGGGCTGTACCTCTGCGGTGCGGGCACTCACCCAGGGGGCGAGGTGACGGGGGCCCCGGGGCATAACGCCGCGCACGTCGTGCTCGAAGAACTGGGCCTCTGAGCGGGCTAAGAACCTATTTCACCGGAGAGACTCTCTCCACACCGAGTCCCACAGGACGCTCGAATTCCCTATAACGCACGCGGACCTCAACGCCGTTGACGCTGCGGGTGAACCCCGCCGTCTTCTCCCGGCTCTTAGTCTTAATCTCCAAGACGTTGTAACCTTGCTTGATGTCGTCCAATTCGAGCACGAAGGCGAAGAAATGGGCGGACATGGCGAACGGGGCCTGAACGTCCATGCCCCCGGCCATGACGGTCGCCATCCGTAGTGCCCGCTCGTCGGTGACTTCGGCCTTTTCCAGTGCAAGAACACGCTCGTTGAAGCGTATCTCGATTACGTCCTCGACGCAGAAGTAGGAGAAGCGGATACTCAATACCGGTTTGCGTAGCTCGCCTTCGGCTTTCGCATGTTCGAGCTCGTCGGCGATGAGTATTTTCAGGGTAACGATCTCACCTTCGACGAGGTCGGCGGGAAGCTGGCGGTCGGGCGTGGTCGTCTTTTCGCCTTCAACACCCTCACGTGGAGCAAGCATGTACCGCTTGTTGCGGCGTTCAAAGACCTCCGGATGACCGATTTCGCGAAGAACCTGGTACTCGCGCTCCCCGAAAGGCCAGGGATAGTAGCCGTCGAAGATTCCCGCCCATCCGTGGTATCGGAGCGACTGGCTCAAGGCGCGGAACATCTCGGAGTCGGGCTTTCCCACGCGGTGATCGTAGATGCGGCGGGGCGGACGATAGTACGCGGGGACGCCGACGCGGGTCGCCACGTCGGGCAGCCACTGGTCCGACATTCCGATGTCGATGAGGTTCGCTCGCTCGCTCCCTACCACCATGTCCACGTCGCCCTCGCTGATCCACGTTGCCACGTCGAGGCCGATGTCGAGGTTTGCCTGCTCGTCGGCGTGGACGCGCGCCATGATCGGAATCTTGCGCCCCTGCTGGGCGCCGATGGAGTCCACTAAGTCGCGAACCTCCTCCATGAAGCGGTTCATCTCGGAAATGCCGGCCTCAGTCTCCTCCAAACGGAAATACAGTGGAAAGAACATGAAGTCGAGCTCTATGCCGTCGGCCTCGTAGTCGACAAGCATTTCGCGGATCATCGCCTTCTTGTCCTCCCAGACCAGGTGGTTCGAGAAGTCGTATGCCCATTGGGTCTGGTGGTTTGGCCAGCGGGGATCGTTAACGCCGTGACACACGGCTGCCTCATGCTGCCATCGGAGCCAGCCGCACCTATCGGCCCCGGGGGCCTGAGCGTCCTGGAGTCGGAGACTGGGAAAGACTTTCAGTCCATTCCGGCGTCCGTGTTGAATAACTTCATGGACCTGGTCAGTACCCTTCTCGCGGGCAACCTGCACCATCCGCATGATCCGCCAGTCTATGTAGCCCTCCCATACTTCCTTGGCCTCGCCGACGACGCGTCCGACTTTGCTGTTGTGGAAATATACATCACCGTAACCGAGGCCGAGCACAAGCAGGTCGACGCCGGTACCGAGCACCTCGTCGACCGGTTGGCGAAGCTTCTGGATGCTCACCGGTGGTTCGACGCGCTTGCCGTGGAAATGATGCCCGTCGTTGTAATAGATCAGGCGAGGCCGGAAATCGCCGTGGGCATTCGAAGTCTGTGGGGTCACGGTCATCCGGGCGCTCCTCAATGTCGGGTCATGCGAACGGCCAAAGAATACTACGGGAAGAAGAGATATGGAAAGCGACAACGAGACCATGGCTATGGGGGCCTTTCGCCCTTGTCCGAACGGCGTATAGAATTGTCAGCACACACGACGATACCCGCGTGAACGCGAGGAGGACCACATGACCGAGGCAATGTACCGAGTCGGAATGATCGGCATAGGACGAAAGGGCGCCCAGCACGCGCGGGCGTACCGGATCGATCCGCGCACGGAGATTGTCGCCGCAGCCGATAGCGACGAGGAGAACCTTGAGGTGTTTTGTAAGCGTTTCGGCGTACCGGGCTACACCGACTACCGCGAGATGCTGAGCAAGGAGAGCATCGACATCGCCGCCCCGATCCTGCCGGTAGGCCCGAACCCCAGCGTCGTGATCGGCTGCGCCGAGGCTGGCGTGAAGGGAGTCCTGTGCGAGAAGCCCTTTGCCCCGTCGCTAAAGGAGGCCGACGCCATGGTCGCGGCCTGCCGCTCCAACGGGGTGAAGATCGGAGCAGGCGACCTGAACATCAACCTGCCGGCCTACCAAGAGGCCGCCAAGATGATCGGCGAGGGTGCAATCGGCGAGGTCAAGAGCATCCAATTCTACGGAGGCGGCGGCACCGAGCTTTCCGGTGGCGGCATCCAGCAGTTCAGCCTGATGCGGATGTTTGCCGGATTCGCCGAGGTGGCATGGTGCATAGGCTGGGTGGACGATGACCCGTGGAAGGACTACGACCAGGGCGGCTCCGGCTATGTGCGGTTCGTTAACGGGGTAGAGTCGTTCATCAGCCGAGAAAAGGACGCCAGAGGCTCCGGCTTTCAGGTGAACTGCACCGGGGGTGTATTCGTCAGCAACTCGGATATTCTGCACATGTTCAGCTCGCCCGACGGCAGTTCCTCATGGGAGACGATGGAAAAGATCGAGGGGCTGTTCCCGGATACGAACGTCATCGGAAAGACGAGCAGCCATCGCGAGCCCGACGGCTGGCTCTGGCCGGGCGACCGTAACCTTGCGAGCGTCTCGCTGTTCGTCGACTACCTGGAGCAGGACCTCGATCCTCCGGGCAGCGGCGACAACGGCAGAAAGGTGCTTGAAATAGCAATCGGCCTGCGCGAGTCGCACCGGAGAGGTCACGCTCCCGTCAGGTTCCCTCTCGAAAACAGGGACCTTCGCATGATCCCTCACTCGTCGCGGATGAACTACAAGAAGCTCCAGGTTGGCCGCGAGGCGTACATGAAGCAGATGGCCTCCCACGTGGAGGACGACCTAGTGAAGGTCTAACGACCTCTCGTCAAACCGACGAATCGAAGGCAACCCATACACACTATGCCCTACACTCCCGGTCTAAGCTCTGAACTGGTGAAATTCAGTTGGGAGCAAATATCCCCTACCCCACCTGCGGACTCTGAGACGCGTCCGCTCTCGGCCGCATGCGCCGAGCTTGATGCGCTCGACCTCTTGGCGTCGTATGCGCCGGGCAATCCGGTCGGCAGCAACGGAAACGTGAGCGTTCGTGCGAACGCCGACGGCGCGATGATCGTCACGGCCACTCAGCTTCCCTCCAAGCAAGGTCTTAGGCCCGACGACTTTGTACTCCTCGAGCGGTACGAGTTTGATGAGACGGACGAGATGGTGTCGAGGGCATACTATTCAGGCAGCAAGCTGCCTTCGTCGGAGAGCATACTTCACTGGCACTTCTACCGGAAGCATCCGCACGTCAAAGCCATCGTTCACGTGCATGAGAACACCGATCTACTCTACTCTCCGACGTCACCGGCAGCGTGGAAGGCACTAAGAGTCATCGAGACGACCCGGTATGGCGACGCGGGCACCCTCGACCTGCCTCACTCGGTCGAAGAGGTTATCCAAGACCTGGGCCAGTACGTCATCCTGAAGGACCACTGGCCGGAGTGGGATAAGGCCCACACGGGGACGGTCGTCTTTGGCGAGAGTTTGGAAGCAGCAGTGGAACGGGTCGTCGAGGTAAACGAGGGTCTAAGACGCGCATCTAAGCTGTTCGACTCGCCATAGCGCTTACCCGTCCATTCGGTTACACTTGCCCGCTGGATGGCGCATCGCTCTCAACGATGACATCCGATTGGAGGCTACTCGATGCCCAAGTCCGAGATAGCTGCCTCGGCCGAGGCTCGCCTGAAGGCCCTTTACCCTGAGGGGGGCCCCGGCCGCCAACTCAAGGCGCGCCTTGCTGCGCGTGAAGTGCTCGTCGGCGGCATGGTGTTGGAGTACACCCGACCGTCCCTGATGAAACTGTACCAGCAGGCGGGCTATGATTTCGTCTATATCGAATACGAACACGCCTACTTCGGCATGGCCGAATTCGCCGATACGGTAGTTGCCGCGAGAGACAACGGCCTGCCGGTCGTCGCAAAGACGCCGCAGTTGGAGCGCCAGGAGGTGGCAAAACTCCTGGAGTGCGGCGTCGTCGGAATGCAGCTACCAAGGACGGAGACGAGGGAGGAGATCGAGACGCTCATCGACTACATCAAGCTCTACCCCAAGGGCAGCAGGGCGAGCGCGACGGGTTACGGAAGCAGCGATTACATCAAGCCGACCGACCGTCAAGGCTGGATTGCCGGTCAGGACGCCGAGACGACGCTGGTCGTCCACATCGAGACGAGAACGGGCTACGCAAACGCCGAGGAGATCGTCAGAACTCCAGGGGTGGATATGGTGTACTGTGGCCCCGGGGACTCTTCCTTGGAGTTCGGTCATCCCGGCGACTGGGACCATCCTGAAGT
>JAPOPA010000029.1 GCA_026713145.1 Chloroflexota bacterium | reverse complement strand
GACGGGTCCTCCTCTGCGACTCCTCGGACGGCCATCCGTCCGTTCTTCAAGGTGACCAGTTCCGGGTCCTTGATGGCCACCACCTTCCTCAACTTCACCGAATACGCCGTCAGTTCGACCATTCCTTCCTCCTCATTTCCGTTTACTTCGACTGTCCTTGGCGGACTCATATACCCAGGTGTCATAAGCTAATGCCTTCCCAAGCTCGGCGGGACGACGATATAGCTCGCGCGACGAACAGGCCCTGCCCTACTCGGTCTTGGTCCTGCGACGCCTGCGGCGTGGTTCGGGCCCCCCTCCCTCTTCCCAGAAGTAGACCACGTCGCCCAGGCGGTTCACGACGAGGCTCTTGCCCAGCAGCTCAGCTACGGCGCCCAGGCGACGTCGAATGGCCGCAGTCGTCTCGCCCTCGTCGGGAGTGATCCGGCCGGCCTGGCCCGAATTCAGTTGGTTGATGAAGTCCATGTACTGCCGCATTGTTGCGCCGCGCTTCCCCGATAGGGACAGTTCAAGCTGGGCCTCTCGTATCGAAACCAGTTCCAGTGTGGGCACGTCTGCTCACCTCCCGCCTTACTTGGCGAGTCAATCATAGACCAACTGAAAGGGCCTAAGAAGCACCTGCACTTCAGGCGAAAGAGGTTCCAACGCCTCGTCACCTTGAGTAGGCTGGCCAGACCCAGTTGGTGTACGTCGAAGGAGTGCCGATGATAAATCCAAATCTCCAACGGAAAAGCGGATCAAGCGCTTCGACACCGAGACAGAACACTTGGCGGCTGAGCCGCGGCCGCTGTATGTCGTATCGGTGCAAGGCTGTTTCTGACACGTCCACAGTTGTCGAAAGGGTCAGCGTCGACCCGTATCCAACAGGGACTTTTGGATTTCCAAGCTGAACATGAACGCCGCTCGAGATGCGGCAAACCAGGCGAAGTTGACGGACTTGGGCTGGACGGTCTTCCTTATCTGGGAATGCCTTCTGGATGAGGGCACCGAAGATCTGTTGACTCGTTTGACGCGAATACGAGAAGAACGCAGAGGCTTAGCGAGCCAATTGGACGTGACAACTAGTGGTTCAACATGTTTGTATTGAAGGATATAGCAGCCTCAGTCTGATGAAGGCATCCTCGGTGGTGAACTGCCAGTTCACCCGCACCGCATCACCATTGCATCTCTTGTGCCACGTTTCCAACCTTGCCACGAAGGGTTTCCCTGTCTGGGATGCGACGCTCCAGGCACTGTCGAGCCAGCACTCTGATCTCTATCTCCGCCATATTCAGCCAAATCCCGTGTTTGGGTGTGTAGTGTATCTCAAGACGCTCGGCGATACGACTCACCCCACAAGGTTCGAACGCCTCGCAGAGCGATGACAGTTTGTGGGTGTTGAGATTGTCCATAACCAGCACAATCTGATCTCTGTCAGGGTAGTCCTCGTCGACCAGTCTCTGTATCACATGCGCCCAGTCTACCTTTGTGCGACGCTCCTTGACCTCGACTCGACGCCTCCATTCTAGGAGTGCGAACGACACGAACAGACTGCTCATCCCGTTACGCTCGTAATCGTAGGCCGCCGATACGCCGGGTACTGCGGGTCGCGGCACTCGCGTCTCCTTGACTCCAGATCGGAGTCGGGGGCAGGCTCTGCTGCTTACTCGTCTCATCCATGCATACCAGGGCCTCATTCTCGTCATATGAACGCTGATAAGTATCGAGCACGTCTTCCATTGCGCACACAAACTCGGCACTCTGTACGGGCGGGATGCACCAACTCTGCTTCAACCACGGCTTAAGTTCGTTTTTTTTCAAAACCCTCCGAACCGTCTCGGTACTGATGGTCTCAACTATATCGCACTCGACCAACCGGTCAGCCAACAGCTTCAGGGTCCAGCCAGAACGCCCCTCTGGCGGTTCCCCACAGGCCATAGCTATCAACCTGGCTTCGCCCTCGCCGTCCAATATCTTCCGGAGGCGGCGCAGTTGCTATCTGCGTTTCAACGCCGACTCGATGCCTTCCTCTACACGGCGTCGGCGCACCCGCTCGACCATTGACAGCCCCACACCAAGCGCGCCTGATATGTCTGTGTCTTTCATTCCTCCGTCTTCCCTCGCCTCCGTCGTTCATCAGCAGAGCCTGCTCCCAGCCACGACTGGGGGGAATGCGTACATGCGCCTGCTTGTACGCGGCTGTCCGACCACGGGACACGAGTTCCTTGAGTTCCTGTTGTTAGTCCGTTGTCAGTCTGATACGTTACTTCTTGGTAGACATGGTGATTCCTCCTTTATTCAATCGTTATGATTGAGCCTCTCGGAGGAATATGCCCTTTCAGACCTTCATTTCAAGAATGTTCGACCAGTAGCACCCAGAACCACTTCCCTACATGGAGACTTCGGAAAGTTATTAGATTTATCCAATTCCTCACCCCTATTTCAATTGACACGGCTTGGGGGTGGAAAGGTAGCCTAGATGCCATAGAGCCTAATCAGGCGACGGCGGCGACCTGCCGTGCGTCAGCCTTTGGCTTGGGAAATCCTCGATTGAGGGCTGTCTTGGGGGAAACAATGAGAAACTACCTATCTGTCACTACCTTGGCTTTTGTCGGAGCGCTTGCGCTCACCATGCTCCTGGGAGTCCTGCTACCCCCGGACAACGTGGCCCACGCGGAGCCTCCCGTGTTCGACACCACGATTGATCCCGCCACGCGAGAAGTGCCTGAGAACACGCCGCCGGGCGTCAACATCGGCCCCCCTGTCTTCGCAACCGATCCTGACGAGACCGGTGACGAAGCGATGGAGTTTGGCAACACGCTCACCTATAGCCTCGGGGGCACGGACGCGGCGTTGTTCGACATCGACGCTTCGACCGGGCAGCTCATCACGAAGGCTTCGCTGGACGCTGAGGCGGGCACGGGCACATACTCGGTGACGGTGACGGTGGATGACGGCGAGACCCGCGCGACCCCCGTCGCGGTGGACGTGACGATCAGTGTCACAAATGTGGCCGGGACCGAGACCCCGTTGGCGCCGGTCGCGCCGACGGTGGTGTCGCGTCCGGACGACGATGGTACCGACGTGGACGAATCGACCACGAGCCTGAAGGTGGTCTGGCACCCGCCCGAAAGCATGGGACGCCCCGCCCCTGCCAGCTACGAAGTGGAGTTCAAGGAGAGCACCGGGACCACCTTTGGCGAAGCGGGCGTGACCATCGACACCTTCCCGACCACGACCGCCACAATCACGGGGCTGGAGGCCGACACTTCCTACGACGTGCGGGTCCGGGCGACGAACGATGATGGCGAAGGCCTCTGGTCGCTCGTGGGGACTGGCTCGACCAACAAGGAGAACAACAGCGCGCCCTCATTCAACGAAGACGATTCGCTGGTCACACGGGATGTGGATGAGAACACGCCCGCCGGCGAGAACGTCGACGGCCCGGTGACTGCGACCGATGCAGATACGACCACG
>JAPOPA010000030.1 GCA_026713145.1 Chloroflexota bacterium | reverse complement strand
GGCTTCGGTGTGTAGGCCGTCTTCGAGGCTCCATCTATCGGGGTCCAGCCCCCAACGACGTCGATGTCGGGCATGTCAGGGTCTTCCCGGCACTCGGCCGAAGGGGTGCCTCCTTCATCCACCGTGATCTCGGCCGACCGCTCCCATACCCACCTGTTGATCCTCATGCCGCCGTCGGGGTCGCTGGGCGTGGCCACTACTTCTATGCCCACCTGCGGTTGCCTCTGGGACAGCGCCACCTCTCCTTGGTCTTCCGTATCCACCACCTCAATGGTGACGTCCAGAGAGGCCGACCGACCGCCGGAACGGGCCGTAATTGTTATCGAGTACGAACTCTGGTCTTCGAAGTCAGGCTCGTGATCAGTATCGAAAATCAGGATGCCACTGGCGAATTCAAGGACCTCGCGATCATCACCCGTCACCGAGTATGAGACGGTGGTGACGGCACCATCCTCGTCAGTGACGGAGAAGGTGTCAGCATCTATCTCACTATCGTCGTCCCCAAACGTGAGGACAGGTTGGTCCTCGGGATTCTCCTCGACCCTCAGCAGGGTTGGCACATTCTCACTGAAGGCGGGCGGCTCGTTCACGTTGGTAACCCTGACAATAACGTTCACCCTGGTCGAGGCGGTTGACGGGTCGCTCACCCGCACCCGCAGGACGTACTCGCTGTTTTCAGCCTCGTCGGCGTCCTCATCATCGGGTAGAGCGGGGGCGCCGGATAGGGTTGTCGCCTCGTCCTCCCGCTCACCGTCGTCTGCTCCCAGCACCTTTCCGACCTCTATCTGCCCGGAGGCGCTGTCGATGGTGAACCGCGCATCGCCGCGGCTATCCTTCAGATCAGGGGTGTCCAGCAGCTCGTAGAACAGGATGTCACCGTCGGCGTCCGTCGCCGACACCCTCCTGCCAATGGGCCTGCCCGCGGCCGTGCTTTCGCGGACGCTCAGGGTCACTGTGGTGACTTCATCTCCCCTTCGGTCCACGAAGCCGGGGGCTGCGTTGGACAGGGTTTTCGGCTCCACGGGTCTTGTGCTTACCGCGGACGCGATCTTGCCGGTGCCAAACTTGTCGGTGTAGGTGACAGCAGCGCGCAGGTACATGCCAACGTCTGCCCGCTCGGGTTTCCGCCGCTGTGTCGTCGCCCCATGTATGTCCGTCCATGTCGTACCGTCCTTGGACCTAGCCCACTGCCACCGCTGGCCGGACACCCCCTCATCCTCGTCCGAAAGTGTGGCCTCGAGCGGCCGGGATACCTGAGGCTGTCGCCTGTCGATCCTCGCCGTTCCGGCATCGTCCGCGTCCGTGACCCTTACGACCACGTCGTGCGTTCCTCCGGAAGCCTCGACCGTCACCCTGTAAGCATTTCTCTCCGCCAGAAAGACGCCCGATACCGCGGCCTGAGGTTCTTCATAGTTGGGGGCCTCCCTGAAGGACAGTACGCCTTCATCGATGGTGAATAGGTCGTCGTCGGGACCGCTGAGTGACCACACGATGGCGTCGCCGTCCTGGTCATAGGCAAAGAAGACGGCGACCGGCGATGTACTGTTCTCAGGGTAGTCAATCGAGGAGTCGGCCGATTGAGCATGTGCCAAGCGGCTTGCAGGACCATCCGGGACTACATCCCCAATGAGCATGCCGACGAGGATTACAGCCAATGCCAACGCCCGGGAATTCCCGAGTTTGAGTGTCCTCTGCCTATTGTTACGACTAAGTTGGGTTAGTCGCATCACGACTGGTTCTTGAAGAAATGTCCTATGCAAGCTGAGTGCGGCCAGACCTCAACCGGTATTCCCCATATTGGGAGTCTTCAGGCTCAATGGGCAGTCCAATCAAGATGATGGCATGATATTCGGGTCCTGCAAGGCCAGTCAATCTCCGGTCTATCCAATGAGGGATGCGTTTCTTGCGGTTGTCCATCTTTGTCGTTTTCGGGCCTCCGCCAATGGGGTGAAAGCGCATTGAAGACAAGCCGACTCCCTTGAGCGCCCTCCCTCTTGGCAAAATCGTGG
>JAPOPA010000103.1 GCA_026713145.1 Chloroflexota bacterium | reverse complement strand
AGAGGAGTCGGTGGTCGCCGTCTTTCCGCCTGACCGGAGAGAACGATGGGCCATATTCCATCCCAAGGTGTGGGTGCTGCGCTACGAGCCGCGCGAGGGTTCGGAAGACCGCCCCGTGAGGTACCGTCTGGTCACTCAGTCGCGCAACCTGACTTTCGACTCGTCGTGGGACGTGTCGCTCGTGCTCGACGGCGTGTTAAACGATAATCGTGCCAACGCCTATTCGATCAATCGCCCGATCGCCGACTTCCTACAGCGCCTCCCCTCGCTTGCCCCAGGCCCGGTTGTCGGGTTCCACCAGCAGAGCATCGATCTGCTCTCGGACGAGCTGCTTCGGGTGCAGTGGAGTCCCCCGGAGGGGCTCAAGTTGCACCGGTTCCTGCCCTTCGGCCTCCGCCGGTCCAATCCCCCGTTTCCTGGCCTCGACCACCGCCGGCTGCTGATAATCTCGCCCTTTCTGGACGGTGAGCTCCTGCGGTCGGTCACGAGAAGAAGAAGACGCTCGGTGCTGGTCAGCCGGAGGGAGACATTGCTGACTGTATCGCAGGATGCGTTGAGGTCATTCGAGAATGTCTACGCCTTCAGGTCCGCCCTTGAGCCTGAGCCTGATGACACCGACGAGTCTCTCCCGCCGCTGGCCGGGCTGCACGCGAAGGTCTTCGTAATCGACGACGGCTGGAACGCGCGAGTGGCGGTTGGGTCGGCGAACTCCACGGATGCGGCGCTCGGCAGGCAACCACGCAACGTCGAGTTCATGGTCGAACTCGAGGGCAGGAAAAGCCGTTTCGGCATTGACGCGCTGCTGAGGGGGAATCGGGATGGCGAGTCGGGGGCCTTCGGCAGCCTAATTGAAGAATTCGATGTGGGCGAGGCGGGAACCGTGGTCGACGATGAGTCCCAGGTTCGTCTCGACCGATTGCTCGACAACGCCGTACAGACTTTGGCGCGTGTGGATGTCGACGGTACGGTGGCAAACTCGGACAGCGGCCGGTACAGCATGCGGCTGGAGCTGCCTAGAGTGCCCGATCTCGGTCCGGCGGTTACGGAGGTCAGGTGCTGGCCTGCGACGCTAACCGCCGACGATGGACTGCCGCTTGAGGACGGTACCAAGTTTGAAGGGCTCTCTCTGTCCGAACTCTCGGCGTTCCTCGCAACTGAGGTCAAAGCGTCCCTCGAAGGCAAGACGGAATCGAGGCGGTTCGCGCGCGTCATCCGGCTATTCGGGCTCCCCGAAGACCGACTACCCCGGCTGATCGCCGCCATGCTGCGCGACAAGCGCAGGTTCACGCAGTTGCTCTGGCTGCTACTGTCGCCGGATCAGGAGGTGTCCGTGGCGGACCTGGGCGCCGCCCTCTCGAGTGGCAACTCCGAGTCGTCGTGGGGAGTCGCGCTTCCGGGCCTGATGGAGCGCATGCTGGAGACGCTGGGCAGCAATCCGCGCAGGCTGGACGACGTGAACTCGCTGATAGAGGAGCTACGCAGCACCGAGGCGGGCGCCGAGCTGCTGGGAGGGGAGTTCGAAGCCGTATGGGACTCGCTCTGGACCGCGAGGAGACGACTGGAGTGACTGCGAAGGGGCCAGAGGCGTACACGGAGAAGGTCCTCAGCGGGCTGAAGGACTTCCAGCGCCGGACGGCCGAGTACGCCTTCGGCAGTCTGTACGGCTCTGAGAACAGCACACGCCGTTTCCTGATCGCCGACGAGGTCGGGCTGGGGAAGACACTTGTCGCCGCGGGCGTCGTCGCCCAGACCATCGACCACCTGCGGACCCAGGGCGTTCCACGAATTGACGTCATCTACATCTGCTCCAACCAGGCGATTGCGCGCCAGAATGTGGACAGGATCAAGAACCGGCTCTCCATCGATACCCGGCCGCTCGCCCAGCGAATCACCCTGCTGCCGTATCGCCTCGACACCCTCGACCAGTCCGTGAACCTTATCGCGCTCACGCCGGGCACCTCATTCGGGTCGGCCAGCGCCGAGGGAGTCGCCGAAGAGAGGGTTATTCTGTTTCGTATGCTCACACGGGCCTGGGGAGACCTGGGGCCGGAGGCCCGCCGGGTGTTCCAGGGAGGGCTCGCCTCAGTCGCCCGTTTCAGGGAGCTCGAGTTATCGCACCCGGACCGGCACATCGACGACAACATAGTGTCGAAGTTTGAGAAGCAGGTTGGAGGTCAAGGCTCTGATCTCCATACAGAATTCGTGAGCGTGCGCGACCACTTGGCGGCAGTTACGGACCCCGACGCGTGGCGAGTCAGAAGCCGGTTCGTGTCCAAGCTCAGAAGGCTGCTGGCCCACTCCTGCCTTGACGCTTTGGAGCCTGACCTGGTGGTGCTGGATGAGTTCCAGCGCTTCAGGGAACTGCTAAACCCGAGGACGACCAGCGGCGAACTAGCGCAGCGCCTGTTCGAGTACGAGGACGAAAACACTGAGGTGCGGACTCTGCTCCTGTCGGCGACCCCTTACAAGATGTACACCTTGAGCCACGAGACGGACGATGACCACTACAGGGATTTTCTTCGGACCGTCGAGTTCCTGCAGGGCCCGGATGGTTCGGTTGCCCTGCTCGAGGAGTCATTGCGACAGTTCCGCTTGGCACTGCCACTCGCGGCGTCCGGAGACGAAGCCGGCTCTGAAGCTTTAGCCCAACTTTCCCAACACCGCGACAGCGTCCAGTGCGAACTGCTACGGGTGATGTCGAGGACCGAGCGCCGCGGAAGGGCGTCCGGCGGAGACCCGATGCTGGAGATTGCCGAGACTGCGGTCGACCTCACGGTCGATGACGTGGTGGCGTACCTTGGCGCCCGCGAAGTGGCGGCCTCGGTCAACGCACCGGGAGTGATGGAATACTGGAAGTCGACGCCCTACCTGCTATCTTTCATGGACAACTACCGGCTATCGGACAGGCTCAGGGCAGCGGTAGAGGCCGAATCGAACGGCGCGGCCGCCCAACTGGTCAGCCGTGGAACCGGCCTGCAAGTGGACCGCTGGGCAATGGAAGAGCGGCGAGACATTGGTGGGGGCAATGGCCGGATGCGAGAGCTACTCTCAGGTCTCGAGGACGGGCATCTGTACGAGCTCCTCTGGCTACCGCCGTCGCTTCCGCTGCATACCCTAGGAAGCGACTTTGAGAGGGCCCGCTCGTCAACCAAACGCCTCGTCTTCTCGGCGTGGACCATGGTGCCGCGCGCCATCGCGGCCATGACCAGCTACAGCGCCGAGCGCCGGTACGTGCCGGACGCCGAGCGGGCGCGGCGGTACGAGGCCCAGCTCCTGGGTATCGCGGTCAACTCGTACTCGCTCTTTTCGCTTCTGACCCCTTCGTCCGCGCTTGCCGACGCGGGCGACCCTCTGCACTACGCGCCGGGTCATGCTCCTGGCCTTCTGAGCGGCGTGCGGAAACGACTGCGACCAGCAATCGAAGAGTTGACTAGGGACGCTCCCGTCGAGGGACCCCCGCAGGAGATCTGGTACGCCGTCGCACCGCTCCTGCTTTCTGGGGAGTCACCGGCCTCGCTGCAGTGGCTTCATGGCCCTCCGGCGATTGGTGGCGACGATGAAGCCGGTGAATCGACCCTGTGGAAGACACTCGCGGCGCGTGTGATGGCCGGTCTGTCTGATCCGTCCAACCTGGGGCGCCCTCCCGGAGACCTCCTGGATGTCATGGCCGCCCTGGCTACGGGATCGCCAGCCAATGCGACCCTGAGAGCGCTGTCCCGAATCACGTCGACTTCCCCAACCGACGATGAGCTGAAGAAGCAGTCGATGAGGGCAGCTCACGCCTTCAGATCTCTCTTTCGCACGCCGACAGCCGAGGGACTCTTGCGAAACGTCTATGTGCCCGGCGTGCCCGGTGGGGAGAGGCAGTACTGGCGACGAGTCCTCTCCTACGCGCTGGAGGGTGGGCTTGCCGCTGTTCTGGACGAGTTCTTCCACGTCATACGAGAATCTAAGGGTGGAGGTGGCGGCACCGCCTCCCTCGTGGAAGAACTCTGTCAGGCCATCCAGATCGCCGCCCGTCCCCTCGCCATCTCAGAGTGGGAGTCCACCCCTGACGGTGTGGTGCGGCGGCCACTTGCGATGCGCCAGCACTTCGCGCGGCGCTACGTCAGCGACAGTGGTAATGCCGCGGATCAGCAGGCGGGCCTGCACCTCGACGATGTCCGCGCCTCGTTCAACTCGCCCTTCTGGCCCTTCGTGCTGGGCACGACCTCTATTGGGCAGGAGGGTCTGGACTTCCACTGGTACTGCCACGCCGTCGTCCACTGGAATCTCCCGGCCAATCCGGTCGACCTCGAGCAGCGCGAAGGGCGTGTGCACCGCTACCACGGTCATGCCATCAGGAAGAACATCGCCCAAAGGGTCGGGGCACTGGCGATTGAGCAGGCTCGAGCTGCGCTCGCGCGGGGCGAGCGACTCAGCCCGTGGGAACTAGCATACCAACTTGCCGACGAGGAGTACGAGAGAGACGGGGGGCTTATTCCCCACTGGGTGTTCACGGAGGGACGTGCCCGCATCCAGCGTCACTCTCCAGTGCTGCCAATGTCGAGGGACGCGGACCGGGTAGACGTGCTTCGTAGGTCACTGGCGGTCTATCGGATGGTGTTCGGCCAGCCGCGCCAGGACGACCTCATGGAGTTCATTCTGCGGGAGGTTACCGACGAGCGAATGGAGAGCCTCGTCTCAGCCTTGACAGTGGATCTGAACCCTCCTGTGGGAGCGCTAAGAGGGGACTTCAGCGCCCATTAGGAAATTCGAAGACCCTACCCCTGGGGCTGCGAAAGATAGCGAGGCAGTACACGGCGCCAGGTAGTCGACCATCTTAAACGATGTATGGGACTTTCGGAGCTAGGGCGGATGGACGGCCACCGCCCATGGTGTACCTAAAACCAGGGCGTTCCACCAGACTTCACGAAACCGAGAACCTTAATTCCAGTTAGAGGGATCAAACAGAGGAGGTCACCGCGATGGTGCCGGCAGCTCGCCCCACGATCCCGCTGTTGTCCTGAGACGGGTCGTGGATGATCTCATAGTCTCGGCGGATCACCACATGGTCGGCCCCGTTCTTCGACGTGCCGGTCGGACAGGCTAGCCTGCACTACCTGCACTTACGGGACATTTGCCGCCCTTCGATGCCACGACATTCCCGCTTGCCCTCTCGCTTCCTGTCATTCTTCTCCACCCTCCACCTCCTGGGACGTTTGTATGCACTAACCAAGATGGCAGATTGCACCCGAAAGGGCGAACACTTCCGCATCCCGCCGCACAGTGCTGTCCCCGGCAAGATGCCAGATGGTAGCTGTACCGAAGCACACGAAGACCAGCACCATGAAAAACCATACTCCCATGGGGATGACACGTTCACGGCAAGATCAATCTCCTCCCTTATGCCCAAGAATCCTTGTTTCTCCTCATGAACTACAAGATCCCCGTTCTCTATGTTCAAAGGCTGTTCATGTTTGGTTGTGGTGAATCCAAGAGGTATCGGTCGCGGTGGAGGATTCGGTAGCCAACAAATGCGCTGTCGCAAGCGGTCTCCTAAAGGTATCCACACTATACTCAAGAGCGATTCGGTAAGGAGAGACCACCTGAGGTTGTCTGGGCCGGGATCTCAGGAACCCATGTGGGTAGTAGTAGCCCGATGCCCATTCCCAATCCCAACCAGTGTACCGGCGTCGAGTTTTCGCGCCACAGCTTTCGCATACCCACGGTTATCCTCCAGCGCCATTAGGTGCCCAGACTGCCAATGGCAAGTGTCGATTCAGTGTCCCTTTCTGCCCTGTATAGCTGGCGTTCGATTGTTGCATTTCTTGGGAGAATACCTCAACACTGCCTAGCCGGGGCATATCAGCCAGGCGACTCCCGGGCGGTGGTGTCCGAGCCGAGTTCACTCGCCGCTACCGGCCGGGAATCTATCCAAGCGGCGATGTCGCTCTCCTTCCACCTGACGGCGGTAGAGCCGACCTTTACGGGACGTGGGAAAACGCCCTGCTGCATCAGCCGGTAGATCGAGGCGCGGCTCACGCCCGTGATCCTCTCAACGTCTCGACGCCTCAATAGTCTGTCATGCATGGTATTCACCTCTTCGTAATGTCGATCTCTATCTGCGGATTCTTGCAGTTGGGAGGAGGTGGCCGAGGTTCATGCTGTCGGCCAGATTCTGGAGGGCGAGTAGGTGGCGCATATTCGGCAGGACTCCCCGCTTCCTCCATCTCCATAGGTTAAGAACGCTCGTGCCGAGTAGACGGGCTATTTCCGCCCATGACAAACCGGATGCTTCCTTGAAGCGCTCCAGTCCCTCGGCCAAGTCGCCGGTCAACGTGTACTCAGCTCTTCTGAGTTGTATGCGCTTGCGTGGCATTTCGTCGCTCCTTTCTGATGGGTGCCAGGAAGTCCTCTCCCATGAGGATGTCTAGACCTCCTGGTATCCACGCCGCGAGGCGCACGAGGGAATGGTAGGCACCTCCGCACGGCTCCGTTCCCTTCCGCCACCTGAGCACCTGCTTTAGTTCCACTCCTAGAACCTCGGAGAACTCGAACCAGGTGAGGCCGCTGGCCTGCTTCAAACGGACGAGGCGTCTACCGAAGTCGGCGGGGAGCTCGCCGCTGCCGTAAGGTACGGCACGGCCGCCGATCACGGGGCCGCCGGAGTAGACGGGAAGACGGGGTGAGTTACGGGCGATCATCGTGGCGCTCCAGTGCGAATAGCTCGTCAAAGTCCTCGACTCCCAAAACCTCCTGCATTCGTCGGCGGATGCGTCCTGAAGGGGCGCGTCCGTCGTTGATCAGCGTGGACAGGTATCCGCGGCTGATCCCGATCTCCCTGGCGAGCCAGTTCTGGGAGCGACCGAGAATGTCGAGTCTTGCCCAGAGGGCCTGCCTCTTGAGCAGGACGATGATCCGTTCCCGTCGTTTCATGGGGATTTGAAAGGCCTCCCGTATCATAAGTAATGATTATGATGTATTATAAGCACAAACCAAATGGAAGTGCAAGAACGGTTGTGCTACACTGCGGAGTCAGTATCCGCAGTCTTTGACTGCTCATCAGGAGTGAACCTACCGATGACCGAAGACCGGGGCTACAGGTGGAAGAGCATAGGCGCCCGCATCAAAGAGGCGAGGTTGAAGGTCGGCCTCACCCAGAAAGAGGTGAGCGAGCTGCTGGGAGTCACTCCCCACGCCGTCTGGTCGTGGGAGGCGGGAAAGATGAAGCCCACCCATGAGCATCTGGTGGAGCTGGCCCACCGCTTGGAGACTAGCACCGACTGGCTACTGGGCAGGGACGTGGTGGAGGCGGAGATACTGAAGGAGGCCGACGTGTCCTTCAGGAACGCCATAGAGGGCCTACCCATGGAGGACCTTGAGTCGATCATGGAATTCATCCGGTTCGTCCGGGAGCAGAGACGGAGAAAGAGGGTTGAGGGATGAACCGTGCGCAACGGAAGGCCGTAAAACTACGGCGGAAGCTGGGGCTGCACGGCCGGGTGGACGCCGAGGAGGTGGCCAATCTCTTGGGGTTGGTCGTAAAGCCGTGGCCGCTGAAGGTCCAGGAAGAGATGTTGATGGGTCATTTCATCAGCGTGGCCGAGCGGCTTGATTCCCGGTGGCGGCGGTGGGTAATAGCCCATGCCATAGGCCACCGGCTTCTGCATCCCGGCAACCACATGTGGATACGCGACCACACGAGCTTGGGCAGCCTGTTCGAGCGAGAGGCGGAGGACTTCGCCCGTGCACTCCTCCTCGATGCGCGCGAGGCTGTGGAGGAGGGTCTGAGCGAGGTCTGGGAAGTGGCGGAGCACTTCGGTGTGCCTGACGAAATGGTCCAGATACAAGCGCCGATGAGGATGGAGTGAATGGAAGCCTATCATTGACTCCATCAGGAAATTGCCTAATTTCGAAGAGGAGACGGGAGATGGAAGATTCCATTGAGACGGGCGATAGAGAGATGCTGGAACGCATGCATCTGCAGTTCAGACGCGGGCCCGGTATGCCGAGGTCCTGGGAAGAGCTGCCGGAGGTAGACAAGGAGCAGGTGCGTCGTCTTTATCGGGAGAGTATGAGACGCCTGGCCCGTAGGGCCGAAGCGGCCTCCGATGCGCCCGAGTGTCCCGCATGTGAGTCACGCTTGGAAAGCTCTCGCGGTTAAGTCCGTGTCGGAAGTTGGCAAGACCATTGTGCTCTCGAAGGGGATGCCGAAGCGGTAAGTGCGATTTGACCGTACGGCTCTTTTGCACACGAAGCCGTCAATGGACTGGCGCAGTGCACTTTATTCGAGAGTATGACTCTCTCTTATTCCCTGATGGTCTCTCAGCGACGCCTCCTGGCCGAGACTGAATTGAAGATTCTCATTTTGAGGCGAAGTGACACCAATCACAAGAGACGGGATTTGGTTGGATTGGCGCCTGACGTACCACAAAGTGTCAGAAGCAAAAAGCAGAAGAAGATTTAACGGTCGACTTGCCGCTACGGCTTGATCTCCAATGCAAGGAAGCTCGAAATGGACGACTATGTGCTAAGCGACTCCGGAGTCAGGGTCTGGACGAGTCCGGAGCTTCATCCCTTGCTTCGGCATACCGACACGTCGCATCCGTCGCTGCTCGACAAGCTGGCTGAGACCTACCAGAGAGGGAGGGTCAGCGGGTTGCCGAGGATCCTCAGCGAGAATTCCGAAGATGCGTGCACCTGGTACTACTTCAGCCCGCTGCTGAGTGACGGAGCGCTTAGATGTCAAGTTCTGGAAGAGCTCATGCGCCAATCGTTCCCGGAAGCAGTGCCTTCTCAGATCCTCGACGCCATTCCGTTCGCCGAGTTGCTCTTCTGGCCGAAGCTCTCCCCACCTCCGAGCCGGCCCGTAAAGGAGGGAGACTCCGAACCCGACGTATTGATAAGGCTTGGGAACCGGGGGTTGGTGCTCTTGGAAGCCAAGTATCGATCCGGGATTAGCGAACGGACCACACACGACGAAACGCGAGACCAGGTGATCCGCCTCATCGACGTTGGATCGTGGTATGCCAGGCAGGAGGACCTGCCAGATCGAGGTTCAGAACACCACAACAGCTATGTGGTCGTTTTGCAGTACGGCGACGCTCCGTCCAACGCCGAGGAGGTCGTAGGCCGTTACAAGGGAAGGCCGGACTCGATCAAGAATGCACTGTCCTATAGGTCGGACCTAACAGCTGCCGACCATCAACGCCTGAGCCGTTCGGTGACGTTCCTTCGATGGGCTGATCCCCTCAATCGGTAGCCGGATAATCCGGCGCCACACGAAAACGTCCCTGGTTGGCGACGCTCTTTCCGATAGCTATGCACCGGTGGCTTGGCGGAGCGCCGTGCTACGAGGATTTTCTGATTAGGAACATCTTCTTGGAGCAGACTGGGCATACGCCCTGAGTGGCCGGGCGGCCGTTCTTCATCGTAATGGCCTGAGGATTGCTCATCTCCCTCTTGGTCCGGCACTTCATGCAAAACGCTTCCACGGGATGCCTCCAAACCAGAAGTTCTGGAGGCTAAATTAAGGCAGGCTAATCACGAAGTGCTTTCGGGATTTCTTCTGTCCCATACTTGTCCATAGTAAGGAACAAAGTCGTGACTAATGCTCAAGATCCGGTTGAGCTCAAGGTAAATTCGGTTGTAACCGACCGTGTAGTGATCGGAGGTAGCTTCTTTTGCATCAAAGATTCCACGCATTTCGCGTTCAGAAAATGCCTGGATACGCCCAAGATCGAAGCAATCCATCGAACCCTTCACTCGAACGATTTCGTCGAGCAAGTACCTAAAGAGCTCAAGTAGAGCTGCTATCTCCCCGTGTTGTATCTCAATCTGGCGTACCGCTTCTTCGAGTGTTTCGGGCATCTGGTCTGAGGAACGGTCTACAAGGTTCGACATCAAGACTCTCCGTATGTGAAAGGTAGATTAGAGGATTCTATCACGTGCTTGGGGATCCAATACCGGAGGGCAAGACTTGCAGGGAACCACCTAGTCATGGAGGTTCTTCTCACTACAAAACGTACTGCTAGAGTTGCGGCCGATGAATTCCCGCAGGTGGCGGTTGTGAGTGGAACCAGTCTTAATGAGGAGTTCCTGCACATCTGTGTGATTCCCAGTCGTCCTTTACAACGAAGACTGGCACTCCGGCCGTGTCTCTCCACCCCATATTCGAAGTGCACGTCATTCGCCTTGAGGGGTCAAAGAGGAGCCTTCCATCCAGTAGCTGAGTGGCAGCAGTGTGCACACTGCAAACGCAACTTCACCATCATCTCAGTACAGCCGAAGAATAGACGGAAGACACTATCGTGCATTTGCCCCTAATGGAGGAGAAATGGCATACGACCACTTGCTAGCTTTCCTGGACTCCGTCCCCCTTCACCGCCTGACGATCCCCTGAGGATCCCGGCGCGAGGCCTTCCGGTTGAGGGCGCAGTCGAGGACGGAGAAGACTTCGTGGATGCCCAGGTCCTCGACTCTAGGGATGGGCTTCTCCTCCTGCTTGAGTAGAGCGTGCGCGATGAAGTCGGCCATCTGCAGCAGGTAGTCGCAGTCAGAGCTGCGGAAGGCGGGGCCTCCGATGACGTTCTCAACGGGGATGTTCCTCGTCCTCTCGCCCTCCTCCCACAGCTCGTACCTGCTTGGCACGGGATTGAATATCCTGAGCCTACGGTAGGCACGCGTGATCATCGCCTCCTTGCCTTCGTCGAAGATGAGGAAGGCGTGTGTGCCTGCGGCCCTGACCGAATTGTTGATGCGGTTGAGGAGCCGATCAAGGCTGACCTGCTCGTACGCTTTCACATCAGGCTTGTGGAGGCAGACGTTGATTACCTCGATGCCCCCCATGCCCTGTGCCGCGTTCTCGACGCGGCGCAAGCCTTCCAAGAAGACCTCGGCTCCCTGTCGCTTCGTGAGCCTCTCGTCGCCATTGTCGTTGCGGACGAGCAGCCCCCTTCCCGCCAGCAGGTCGCAGGCGTGAAGCTCTCTGTCCGTGGGGATGCCTCGGTTCTCGCGAAGCTCTCGCCGCCACTCTTGTATGTCCGTTAAGAAAACGTTCCACATCTCGGCGTCGACCCCCAGGGCGGATCGGACGTAATATCTTGGACCTTCGGACTCGTCGATGTAGTACAGACGCATGATGTTCAACCTCCGTCTCGGGTTCTTCTCTTAGCTGTCCGGCAGAGCGTGTACGGTCCCCCAGTCTCCGGGCTCTCGCCAGGCACGGCCCAGAGGTCCCGGGCCGTCCAATGCGGCCTCGTGGGAGACCCGAAGGGGAACCTCGACCCGGGTGCGGTCCATCTCCTCTCTGGCCACCCGAAGGAAGTGAGTGGCTGCAAGCTCGTCCTGGAAGACGACGAGGACGACGGGCTGCGCACCATGGTCGTCTGTGGGACGGTGCGAGGAGTAGTAGCGAAGATAGGGCGCGATCCGCTTCGCCATCGTCGCGGGCCGCACCGCCCGGCGCTCCCATTCCAGGAAGAAGGGCCAGGTCATCGAGCCTCGACGCAACACGCCGAAGGCGTCGGGATGGGCGGAACGTGTGCCTCCCGCCCTCGCCGGCAGAGGACCGTGTGGGAAGTGCCTCGACGCTCGGAAGGGCGGTTCCAGCTGCGCGATATCCCAACCCAGGGAGCGTGCCTGCTTCGCCAGCGCAGCGAAGAATGCGTGAACGGCCGAGGTGTGCTCTATGTTCCTGAGCAACTGACGGCTTCTCCTGCCCGAGACATTGCGCCAGTCTACGTACGCGGAGGGGTCGATGGGTTCGACGCTCCATCGCTTTCTCGTTCCGCCCACTGAGGTGCGGTCCCTTCGGGCCAGTAGCGCCAGTCCCCGGTCGCTAAGAGCCAGACGCCGGCCTCCGATGGCAACCCGCCGTACCAGTCCGGCGTCGGTCAGGCGACCCGTGATCTCGTAGAGACGAGGGCGCGATACGCCCAGGAGTTCCCGCAGGTGGCCCGGCGCGATGCCCGGCCAGTCGAATATCAGATCGAGAACGCGCTTCTCGGCGGGCTTCAGCACAGTCGACAGCATCCAGTCCTGGATCTTCTGTTCCGGGTCTTCCACCTTGATGTCCTCGGGGAGAGTCGCCCGCAGCGGTTCGGGCTCGGTGAGCAGTTCACCGGCCCGGTCCACGTAGGAGAGTATGTAGCGCAGGTCCAGGGCGGCAGCGACCGACGGCACACGCCAGACGGGGTCTTCGGGACCCGACCAGACAGCGTCTCGCTCCAGCGCCAGCAGGGCCGGCACGTGCGATCCGGCAAGCGCCCTCCGGGCATATATCAGCCGCACCTCGTCGGGCATGAGCATCAGAACGGCTCCGGGAAGCGGCCCCTCTCGCAGTCGCCAGAGCCGCTTGGCGAAACCCGTCCTGTCCGACGTGAGCCCCTGCCTGAGAACCCCCAACGTCCTTCCGCCGGAAAGCTCGATTGCGGTGTCGAGGGGCGCGGCCCTGTACCAGCGAATTCCAATGGGACCCTGCTCGGCGGCAATGAACGACGCACGCCGGTAGATGACCGCCGAGGCGTCCATCCGTTCCATGAGTATTCGCGACCAACGGGCGGAAACCGGGTACATGCGCAGTGTTCTGTCTCGGT
>JAPOPA010000279.1 GCA_026713145.1 Chloroflexota bacterium | reverse complement strand
GACGGTGAGGTTGATCCCCTCGACGTCCATGTCCTCGGTGTACCCGTCCGCGCCGATGGTCTGCTTCCCCATGCGCCCGAGAAAGCGGTCCCAGGTGTCGCTGGGAAAGAACCCCTGGCGGATACGGCGGAACTCTTCGGGAATGCGCGAGCGGTAGTCATCCACGGTTTCGCGGATGTGCGAGTCGGCGTCGAGGACGGGATAGGCTGCCATGGCGTTACCTCCAAAAGGTGTTCATCGTTCGTGTTCAAGTGAATACGGCAAGACGTCGGCGCGTGTCAATGACGGGGGGATGCGCGGGAACGTCATCCGGCCCCGCCGTAGGCCTGGTCGGTCTTGGCGGCCATGATGAAGTCGTTGCGGTGGAGGCCGCGTATCTTGTGCGTCCACCAGGCGACGTTGACGCGGCCCCACTCGGTGATGATGCGCGGGTGGTGCCCCTCGTCCTCCGCGATCTCGCCGACCTTCTGGGAAAACTCCAGGGCACCGGCGAAGTCCGAGAACTTGAAAGTCCGGTCGAGCCGCTTGATCTCGTCGATTTCCGTCAGGTCCCAGTCCGAGACGACGGGATGGAGTTCCGCGATATCTTCCGGTGTGACTCTCGGCGAGTCCCGCCGGCAGGCAACGCATTTTTCTCTGGCGAGTGTCATGGCGTCCTCCTTAGTCGTGATGGTTGTACGGGGTGGGTGGAAAACATCCTACCATGTAGGACGCGGACGGGTGGTTGTCGTGGTAGCCATGCAGGGGATGTTGAGGCTTAGATTGAGGGACATTTGGGGACATTTCGCGACATTGACTTGGGCCTCTTGCATCAGGCGAACGTCCCCGCCACAGGCGACGCCGGACAGGTTCGGAGCCAGTCGTTGGGGTTGAAATCGAGGGACATTTCGCGACATTTCGCGACATTGACTTGGGCCTCTCGCATCGGGCGAGCGTCTCCGCCACGGGTGACACCGGACAGATTTGGAGCCAGTCGTTGAGGTTGAAATCGAGGGACATTTCGGGACATTTCGCGACATTGACTTTGGCCTCTTGCATCGGGCGAACGTCTCCGCCGCGGGTGACGCCGGACAGGTTCGGAGCCATTCGTTGGGGCTAAAATTGAGGGACATTTGGGGACATTTCGCGACATTGACTTGGGTGTCGTCCATTGGGAGAGCATCTTTGCCGTTGCACCGTGATTAAACATGGGACGGTTGGCAGGTTGTCGAGAGCTTTGTGCCAACACGTCCGCTTTTGAAACACTCCGCATCATCTAGTAATTCTCCCAGGCGCTTCCGTTGGGCAGGCCGATTTCGGTCTCAAAGTCATGGTAGTGCATATGTTCTTGTTCGTCAAATTGGATTGTGGCTCGCGTGCTATAATCGGGCCCCAACCGGAATTCGGAGGCCCTTAGTCGGCTATGAACGTGCGCAAGGCTGTCATTCCGACAGCGGGACTCGGCACCCGCTTCCTTCCGGCGACGAAGGCCATTCCCAAGGCGCTCCTGCCCGTACTGGACACTCCGGTCATCCATCTCGCGGTCGAGGAGGCCGTCGTTGCGGGCATCGACCACGTGATAATGGTCGTCTCGCCGAACCAGGAGGCGATCAGCGCCTACTTCGATGCGTCATCCGACGTGGCGCGGATGTTGGAGCGGCAGGGCAAATCGGCCCTTCTCGAGCGGGTATCCGACCTCACGAAGAAGGTAACCATCACCTATGCCCAGCAGCGGGAGCCGCTCGGCAACGGTCACGCCGTGCTGGTCGCCAAGAAGGAGGTCGGGGACGAGCCGTTCGCGGTGTTGCTGCCGGACGACGTCATACGCGGCGGCGACTCGACGATCGGTCGGATGATTGATATCTACCGAGAGACCGGAGGGCCGGTCATAGGCGTGGCGGAGACTCCCGAAGAGACGATTCCGCAGAAGGGGGTTGTCGCGCCTACGAGGCAGGACGGCAGGGTGTACGAGATATCGGGACTCGTCGAGAAGCCTTCCATCGAGGAGGCCCCATCGAACCTGGCGGTCGTGGGGCGGTACGTGCTTCCGCCGGAGACATTTTCAGCCTTGGAACGCACGAGACCCGGGGCGGGCGGTGAGATTTGGCTGGCAGACGGGATCGCGGCGTTGCTCAAGACGCACAGGGGGACAGCGTATAGATTTTCGGGAGAATTGTTCGATACCGGGGTCCCGGCAGGGATGCTGAAGGCGTCTTTACGAGAGGCCCTCGAACGCGACGACATATCAGATGAGATTAGGGCGTTTATCCGGGACTTAGCACCATAGGAGGAGGCCGTCACATGAAGCTGGTCATCATCGGCTGCGAGTACACGGGCACGACGACTCTGGGGTTCAGGATTCGGGACTGGATACACGAGGAGCTGGGCGGTGAGGTCAGGAACGTGCACGACCACGGCAAGTTCCCGTACTCGGTGACGCACGAGCAGGAGTACACACCAGTGCCGAGCGATTTCACGGATGAGGAACAGGAACAGCTCTGGGCATTGAGCACGCGTACGAAAGAGACGATCATGCGGCACAACGTGGTGTACCACGTGTCGGGGCTGTCGACGATGACGGGAATGAAGGACTCGGTGATGATCGGCCTCCACATTGAGGAGGGGATCTACGGGGAGCTGTACCTGGGATTTGAGGGGCGGCGGGACTTCATGAGCAATATGGAGGACAAGATCCTGAGCGGGGGCACGGATACCGTGCTCTGCCACGTTACCGCGAGGCCGGAGGTGGTCCGCAGGCGCATGGCGGAGAACCCGCATCCCAACGGCATCCTCAAGGACGAGGACGTAGAGTTGGTGCTGCAGAAGTTTCGGGAGGAGTTCGAGCGGTCGCGTCTGACGCGCAAGATCGAGCTGGACACATCGGACGCGACAGTCGAGGAGACGTTGCAGGACTTCGTCCGCCGGATCGGGCCGCATTTGACGGAACAGGACCGCGCGGGGATGGCGGCGGTGGCGGCGGGGAGGGTGGCGGACTGACTTAGGTGAGGCAGGGGGGCGAGACGGTGGCGCTATGTCTTGCCATGGGTTTTGATGAGATGGACGGGGCCGGAAGAATCACCCTCACCCCCGTATCGGGTACGGGGCAAGCTCTAACCCTCTCCCACGATGGGAGAGGGGATAAGACGCCACTCGATTCGACTGTCACATTCAACTTGAAACGGTACTAGCCCCCGTATCGGGGTACGGGGCAGGCTCTCTCCCAGGATGGGAGAGGGGAATAAGACGCCACTCGATTCGACTGTCACATTCAGTTTGAAACGGTACTAGCCCCCGTATCGGTTCAATCTGACTTTGGTAGCTTGCTCAAAACACCCTCACCCCCGTATCGGGTACGGGGCAGGCTCTAGCCCTCTCCCACGATGGGAGAGGGGATTAAGCCAGCCCCAGCTAGCTGCCTCGTTCCTCCATGGCGCGGGCGTGGTAGAGCGACAGGCAGGTGGTGATGAATGAATTGGCGGGCGTCGGGATGGACGTCTCAGCGCCCATTCTTGCTACGGCGCCGTTGAGCACCTCGACCTCGATGGGGCTTCCACGCATGAGGTCGGTGTACATCGACGAGGTGTTCTCGCCCTTGATGCTGACGAAGTAATCGACGGTGGTGTCGACGTAGTCGGAGGGAATGTCGACGCCCTTGGCCTGAGAGACTGCGTAGGCCTCGCGCATGATGGTGCGTACGAATTCCAGAGTGTGTGGCGTCAAGACGACCTGGTCAAAGGTGGAGCGAGTGATGCAGGTCGAGCCGCTGAGGCCGCAGATGTAGATGAACTTGCTCCAGAGCTCCTTGGTGATGTCGTCGGCGACCTTGACGTCGATACCTTCGACGTCCAACGCATCTCTCACTCGCGTAACGCGGTCGGACTCGCTTCCGTCCTCCTCGCCGAAGACGATGTCGGGGGCCTTGAGGCCGAACTCGCTGACGGCGCCAGGTCCCGTTCTGGTCGCGTCGACATAGGTCAGGCCTGGCAGGACTGCTTCCTTTCCATAAGCCGCCGCGAGGGCGTCGACGCTGCCCATGCCGTTTTGGAGCGTGAGGACAACGGTGCCGTCACCCACGGCGGGGCCGATCGTGGGCACTCCGGTGTGGTTGTCGTAGCCCTTGACACAGTAGAGGACCAGGTCGGCTTTCCACGTTCCGTCCGGGCGTTCGATGGCTGAGGCCTGTACATTGAACGTGCCCGTGGCGTCGCTCTTGACGCTCAGGCCGTCGCGGTTGATCGCCTCGAGGTGGTTGCCCCGGGCGATGAATACCACCTCGTGGCCTGCGCGGCTCAGCACGGCGCCGAAGTAGCCGCCGACGGCCCCGGAACCCATAATCAGTATCTTCATAGCGTGGAATACCTCCGATGGGCAGGTATGATATCCAGCGCGGGCGACGACCGCAAACGCGCCCTCACTGCATCTCCCCTCCGCCAGGGAGAGTTTGAATGATGCTGATGCTTCGTTCGACAGTGTATCGACTTTGGTGGTAGAGTACGCGCCGCCGCGAGGGTCACGCACCCGAACGTGCGAACATCTACTCAACACCTTCAGGAGGAAGGACAGTGACGAAACTCATGGCGATCACGGCGCATCCGCAGGACCTTGCGGAGCGCACCGGCGGTACGGTGGCCAAGCATATCGAGCGGGGCGACGAGGTGATGTGGATCAGCCTGACCTCGGGTGCCGTTACGCACGCCTTCAACGTGTTCCCAGCTGAGGGCGAGGACAAGCTCAAGGACTTCGAGAAGATCAAGGAGATGAAGCGGCAGGAGCTTGGCAGGGCCGCGGACATCCTGGGCGTGCAGCACTGGCACTTCCTCGACCTTCCCGAGAACCCGACGATGTTCGGGTACGACGAGTACAAGACGGTTATCGAGCTAATGCGGTCGTTCAGACCGGACATCGTGATCACGCAGCATCCGCTGGAGTACGGGAGGTTCGATCACATGGACGCGGGCGCGTTCGCCATCCGCTGCGTGGACTACGTGCGGGCCGACGGTTTCGACTCGCCTCTCGCGCCGCATACTGTGAGCGAGGTCTACTTCGCGTACTACCTGGACGCCCGCTCGGACACGCTCATGGCGACGCCGAGACAGGCCCCGGACGTGATAGTCGACATCACGGACGTGGCCGATAAGAAGAAGGACGCGATGGCCGAGTTTGCCACGACACAGACCAAGCCCGGCGAGGACTTCACCGCCAAGATGGACGTCTTCATGGCGAGCATCGACGGGGCGGTCGGGTACATGAACGGCTTCGGCTACGGCGAGCAGTTTGTGAAGTGGAATCCCACCAAGGTGCAGTACCTGCCGGAGGGGTAGAGGAGATGATATCTCGCTTATCTGGTCTCATGGCGAGAATCTGGCATCGCATTTGAAGCTATGGGTGAGTGAGTAATGTCCTCAAATCTTGCTATTTTCTTTGCGCCGTAACGCAATTGATTGACACTCCGCTGCGTTACCTGACGAGCTTGACAAAACCTTCACAACACGCGTACTGGTAAACTGACTCCAAGAAGTAAGCGCATTGACACCAACTGAACACATTAAGACGGCTCGCGAGTTTCTTGACGCATCAGACAAAGAGTTCGAGGCCGGTGATGAACTACAGGCATCAGAAAAACTGTGGGGCGCTGCAACGCACGCGTTGAGGGCCGCCATGCAGGTTGAAGGACGTACCGGTGGCAAGCACCACGAACTCCGGGAGGCCGCGCAAAGATTGGCGGATGAACGAAATGATCCCACAATTCAATCTGGATTCGCTATCGCTGAGAAGTTCCATGCCAACTTCTACCATGGCTTCATGGAGGACTTCCAAATTGAGTCAGATCGACCACTAGTGCATGACTTTGTTGATCGAATCTTGTTTGACCGTCCACCAATGGTAACGGAGTTCCCACCTCCAGGGGGCGAGTCATGATGACCGAACGCCAGGTTGAGTGGGTAAAGTGTGGGGAAGACGACGCCTTCTTTTGCACATTGGAGACCGTCAACCTTGCCGATGTAAGGACCAGAGGCGTCTACGTCATTTGGCAAAGCCTGTCGAGCGTAGTCATATACGTAGGTGAGGGGTGGATTGCCGACCGGCTAAATGCACACCGGAATGACCCGGCCATACTGGGCCATCGGGGTAATGGGACTCTTCTGGTCACCTGGGCCAGTGTGTCGGACGACCAAACCCGTTTGGGGATCGAGCGATATCTTGGAGAGTTGTGGAGACCAACAGTGCCTAAGCAGTTCCACAATGTTGCGCCTATCAATGTTGCGCCTATCAAGGTTAACTTGCCTCAATAGCATCCGTACAATTTGGGCAAAGTGTTGACCGTTCCATTTCGCAAGAACTACTCCAAGCGTATGACTACGTAGGGCTCCTTTTTGTCTCTGCCGGGACCAAGTTTTGGTCGAACCACAAGAAAACAACTCACTGGATCCTCATGTCGAGAGGCCACTTCGAGACACGCGCAAGCTGGAAATGCAGGAGTGGAGGCCGCACTGGTGCTTCGGGATGAACGGGCGCAGCGCGATGCGGAGATTGGCTGAAGCGATACCCTACCGCAGCGGGGCGGCGTAAATCTGTCCTCCCTTGGGGCAGTCGGTGCAGGGGGCATCGGCCCAGAGGGCGTTGCGGCCGCCCTCTCTCGGCAGTCCGATTCCGTTCGGTCCCAGGTGTCGGTCGTAGATCTCGCCGTAGTTGCCCACCTGGGTGATAACCGTTTGGGCGACGGTTGTGTCGAGGCCCATGTCGGCCTGTCCCCATGACCCTTCGACTCCGAGCAGGCGCTTCACCTTGGGGCTGTCGCTCGTGGTCATCTGCGCGACGTTGCCGGAGTTCACGCCCAGCGCTTCGGCGTGGATGAGGATGCCCAACACAGTCTTCACGATATCGAACCACTGGCTGTCGCCGTGCGGAACGAGTGGGGTGAGCGGCTCCTCGGAAATGACCTCAGGGAGGATCATGTGCTCATCGGGACTGGGAAGTGTGCCCCTCAGGCCCGCAAGGGCGGAGCGGTCGGTGGTGAACACGTCGCAGGCACCCTTCCCGTAGGCATCGAGCGCGATGTCGGCGCTCTCGTAAATGGTCGGGTTGTATTGCATCCGGTTCTGACGGAAGAAGTCCTCCACGTTCAGCTCGCTGGTCGTGCCGGACAACGTGCATACGGCTGCACCGCCCAGATCGTACGCGCTGGAGACGCCCAGCCGGTCGGGCACCATGAACCCCTGGCCATCGTAGAACATGGTCGGCACGAAGTCGCCCCACGCGGCGTCACGGGAGCTCGTCCACGTCGTCACCCAGACGAGAAGGTCGACCTCGCCGGCCTGCATGACGGGCCCGCGCTCTGCCGCGTCAATAGTACGGAGCTCGACGGCGTCGGCATCGCCGAGAGTCGCAGCCGCGACGGCGCGACACAGGTCGACATCGAAGCCACCGAGGTTGCCGTCCGCGTCCAAGAAACCGAATCCGGGGGTGTCGTCGAGCGTTGCGCAGACGACCTTGCCCCCGTCCTGCACGTTTTGCAGGCGTGACGCGGATTCGTCTTCGTCATCTTGCGAACATGCCAGCGCGGCAAGAGCCAATAGTGATACAACGATGAGATACAGTCTCATGGCGGGACACCTTATTCGTTTGAATTGGAGTCGAAATGTACACAAGGGCCTCGCTCAGTGCAAGCTGAATCGTAACCGGCCTTCTTGGTTGTGCGACGAGTCCAGTCTCACATGGAACGCTTTACCTCCTTCACCCGACTCATGTAGAGTGGAGGTTATGGACTCAGATCCAGACAGACCGCCGTCTATGCAGCCGGAGGCCCGGCCCACACCGGTGCACTTCGGCTCCCCGCTTTTCTCCCTAACGACCATAGTCAGGTTCGCGTCCCGGCGTTCCTGTGTCCCTCGTTAACATTCGTTTCGTGCACGAGTTCAAGTTGAGGAATTGCCACTATGTCAGGTGAAGAAGCTGCCAGTTTAGCTCTGATATTGGGATTTGTGGTGCTGTCCGCATTCTTTTCTAGCTCGGAGGCCGCATTTCTCTCTCTCCAGAAGTCGAGGATCGCGCACTTGCTCAGTGAAGGCGTGCCCGGCGCCCGCCGGGTCTCCGACATGCTCAATGAACCCGAGCGCCTTCTTTCGACGATCCTGCTGGGCAATAACCTTGTCAACGTCGCCTTCAGCGCGTTGGTCACTGTTCTGGTTGTCGAGCGCGTTGGTGAAGAAAACGAAGGGTTGGGAGTCGTGATAGCGACCGTACTCGGTACGGTTACGCTGCTCATTCTTGGAGAGATTATCCCGAAGACCATTGCCGTGCGGAACTCGGAGAGGATCGCGTTCCTCTACTCCTATCCACTCAAATGGGGAGAGCTCTTACTGCTGCCGTTCGTGGCGACACTTCACTGGATAACGAAGGTGGTGAGCGACTGGGTTGGCGGAGCGCAGGACGACCAGCCTTCGATCACTGAGGGAGAGCTGAGCACTCTCATTGACATCGGTGTGGGCGAGGGAGAGTTCGAGGAAGACGAGGCGGAGCGGCTCAGGGGCGTATTCCGTTTCGGAGACCGGCAGGTACGCGACGTTATGACGCCGCGCACGGAGATCATCTTCGTCCAGCGCGGCTCCACTGTGAAGGAGTTTCTCAAGACCTATGCAGAGCACTCGCACACCCGCTTCCCCGTCTACTGGGACACGACGGACAACGTGGTCGGCGTGTTGTCTCTGAAGGACATCCTGCGATCCCTGGCCGTCAGCGGCCTTACGGACAAGGACTCGGTGACCGATGTAATCCGCGACGTGCACTTCGTGCCGGAGACCAAGCGCATCGCCGAGCTCTTCGACGAGCTTCGCACATCGGGCAACCAGATGGCCATCGCGGTGGACGAGTTCGGCGGAGTGGCGGGCCTCGTGACTCTGAAGCAGCTCATCGAGGACGTAATGGGCCGAGTCGGCGAGGAGGGTGTTGGAACCGAGGAGGAGCTGACTCTCGTCGGTCATGACACGTATGAGGTCGACGGCGGCATGAGCATCGACGAGGTGCGCGACAGGCTTGAGTTGGACATTGAAGAGGGGGACTTCGAGACGGTGGCCGGCTGGGCGCTCGAACGATTGGGGCACATCCCCACCGAGGGAGAAACGTTTGATGCCGACGACGTGTCCGTCGAGATCATAGAGATGGACAACCTGAAAATAGAGGGTCTCCGCGTCACCAAACACCGTCGGCCGGACGAAGGCGACGACCAAGACTGACGTGTAGCGGTATGGCAAAATCGTTCCCCCCCGAAATTTCCGTCTGATATAATCGACCAGTAGGTTTGAAACGAACTCGCGCAGGGAGTCCATGTGAAAGTAACTCAAGGTGAAGTCGAGGAGCGCCAAGTCACGCTCCGCATCGAGTTGGACGACGAAGACCTTGATCCGTACGTAGAGCGTGGCTTTCGACAGGTTGTCGGAAAGATGCGCATTCCAGGCTTCCGACCCGGCAAGGCACCTCGAAGAGTGGTCGAGGGCATGGTGGGCCGGGAGGGCCTCATCTCCGAATCACTCGATTTCATGGTCGCCGACGTCATCACGAAGGCCGTGGAAGAGCAGGAGATCGAAAGCGTAGGCTTCCCTCACATCGAGAACGTGGAGCTCGACCCGGTGGTCGTAGAGGCCGCGGTGGCGCTCAATCCTGTCCTCGAGCTGGGCGACTATCGGAGCATCCGCGTCGAAGAAGCCCCCGCTGAGGTGAGCGACGAGGATGTCGACCAAGAGATCGAAGCCCTCCGCAAGCAGCAGTCCTCCTGGGAACCCACCGACCGTGCCGTCGCCCACGACGACCTCGTCACCATGAACGTGATTGGAATGATCGGCGAGGTAAAGATCATCGACGAGACCGATTCCCAGTTCATGGTGGACCCGTCTTCCACCCTCCCGCTGCCGGGTTTCGCAGCCGAGTTGGAGGGGCTGGAAGTTGATACGCCTTCGGACTTTACCCTGGACGTACCCGGAGACTTCGCAGATAACGAGATTGCGGGCAAGCAGGCCCAATTCACCGTCACGATAACCGACGTGAAGCAACGCCTCCTACCCGAGCTGGACGACGACTTCGCGAAGAGCGTGAGGGACGAATGCGAGACCCTTGACGATCTCAAGGCGAAGCTACGAGAGGATATACAGAACGCCACCCAGCGCCAGAACGAGCATGAGTACCGCGAGTACGCAATCGAAGAGTTGGTCGTTACCGCAGACATGGAGATTGCCCCACTCCTCATCCAGCATGAGATCGAGCACATGGAGGAGCGGCGTGAAGAGATGATGAAGCGGCTTGGGATCAGCGAGGACGACTACAATCGCTTCACCGGCAAGACGGCAGAGCAGATCCGCGAGGAGATGCACGAGGAGGCCGTCGAGAAGCTCAATCGTTCACACGCACTCAGCGCGTTCATCGAGCAGGAGGCTCTCGAGATCGGCGACGATGAGGTCAACGACCGGCTCAAGCAGCTTGCAAGAGAAGGGGACGAGTCGACCGGGCAAAAGCTCACGAACAAGGAGCTTCGTTCAGAGCGTGTGAAGGCGTCGGTCAGGGAATCGCTTCTCATCGAAAAGGCGCTCGACCGGCTCGTGCTTATCGCCAAGGGGCAGGCGGACGACGAGTCCGAAGAGGACTCATCTCAAGAGGAAGACGAAGCAGAGGTCGTGGCGCAGTCGACGGCCTAGTCCGGAGTTCATCGCGAAGTGGCGGGGTTGATGAAGCGGCGCTCAGTATTTGGAACATTGCACAATGAGGAGACATACGTCTTGACATCGAGTATTCAAAACGCCATTCCGACGGTCGTTGAGACGAACGCCAAGGGGAGGAAGGAAGAGTACAACATCTACTCGCTCCTGCTCCGCAAGCGGATCATCTTCCTGGGATCGGCAATAAACGATCAGGTGGCGAACTCCGTTGTCGCGCAGCTACTGTATCTCGACAGCGAGGACCCAGAGTCCGATATCCTGATGTACATCAACTCTCCCGGCGGCGTCATCTACTCCGGCCTTGCCATCTACGACGCGATGCAGCTTATCAGCGCCGACGTTCGCACCTACTGCGTCGGAGCGGCGGCGAGCATGGGGACCGTGCTGCTGACTGCGGGGGCCAAAGGCAAGCGCTATGCCCTGCCCAGCTCGACGATTCACATGCACCAGCCGATCGGGGGAGCACAGGGGCAGGCATCCGACGTCGAGATCCACGCCCGCGAGATTCTGCGACTCAAAGACAGTCTGCGTGAGATCATCGCCGACACGACGGGGCAGCCCTACGACCGGGTCGCGCGCGACTCCGACCGCGACTTCTACATGAACGCCGAAGAGGCAAAGGAGTACGGGATCGTCGACGAGATCGTATCGTCCATGCCTGTGGGCCATGACACTTCCCCGGCAGTGAACGGCTCAGAGTAAGAACCTCCCGCCCAGAGCATCCGAAAGAGTACTAAGGAGACACACGTGCGGACACCGAACTTCCAAAACGTCCTGCCGATGGTAGTGGAGACGAGCGCCAGAGGCGAGCGAGCATACGACATCTACTCGCTCCTGCTTCGCAAGCGCATCATCTTCCTGGGCACTCCCATTAATGATCAGGTCGCGAATGCCATCGTCGCCCAGCTTCTGTACCTCGACAGCGAGGACCCTGACCGCGACATTCTCATGTACATCAACTCTCCCGGCGGCTACATCTACGACGGCCTGGCGATCTACGACACCATGCAGCTCGTCAAGCCCGACGTGCAGACCTACTGTGTCGGTTCGGCAATGAGCATGGCGACGGTGCTGTTGACCGCGGGCGCCAAGGGAAAGCGCTTTGCGCTGCCAAATTCTACCGTGCACATGCACCAGGCCATGGGCGGAACGCAGGGTCAGGCTTCGGACATCGAGATTTGGGCGCGCGAGACGCTTCGGCTCGAGGACCGAGTACGACGCATCATCTCCGACACGACGGATCAGCCGTATGACCGAGTTGCCAAGGACTCCGACCGCGACTTCTTCATGAACGCGGAAGAGGCAAAGGACTACGGCATCGTCGATGAAGTGGTAACGAACGAAGAAATGGATAAGATGGGCCAGGACTCCTAACAGAAGAAACGAAGACAACCGCCCCCCGTGAAAGACCGGGGGGCGGTTTCGTTCCGGCCCGGTACTATCAACTGGAATCATCATCGAGGGGTATATGACGACATCACGGACAGGTGACGCGAGCAACTACAAATGCTCGTTTTGCGGCAAGTCGCAGCAGCAGGTAAAGAGGATCTTCGCCGGTCCCGACAGGGTGTTCATCTGCGACGAGTGCATCGGCCTGTGCGGGCAGATCATGACGGAGGAGAGCCAGGCGATCACCCGTCAGCCGGCATCGAAGGAAATTCTCTCCAAGAGCGTCACGCCGCGGTGGATATACCGCAAGCTAGACGAATACGTAGTAGGACAGGAACGGTCGAAGAAGGTCCTGAGCGTGGCGGTGTACAACCACTACAAGCGCATCACGTCCAACCTCATGCCCTCGCCCGACGTGGAGCTTCAGAAGGCCAACATTCTCATGATGGGGCCGGCAGGCTCCGGCAAGACGCTGCTCGCCCAGACCCTCGCCAAGGTGCTCGACGTTCCCTTCGCGATCGCCGACGCGACCTCACTGACGGAGGCGGGATACGTTGGGGAGGATGTCGAGAACATCCTCCTGAGGCTGATTCAGGCAGCGGAATTCGACATCGAGAAGGCACAGCAAGGCATCATCTACATCGACGAGTTCGACAAGATCTCGCGGAAGAGTCCGAACCCCTCGATAACGCGGGACGTTTCGGGCGAAGGCGTCCAGCAGGCGCTCCTGAAGATCATCGAGGGATGCGTCGCAAATGTTCCTCCCCAGGGAGGGCGCAAGCACCCGCATCAAGACTTCGTGCAGATCAAGACGGACGATATCCTCTTCCTGTGCGGCGGCGCGTTCGAAGGGCTGAACGAGATCGTCGATCAACGTCTCTCAAAGGGCAGGGTAACCCTGGGATTCAACGCGACCGGCAAGGCCGCGGACGGCCTCTCGGAGGACGGGGTAAACCTGCTCGACCACACTATAGGGGACGACCTGCTCGAATACGGATTCATCCCGGAACTCGTAGGGCGTCTGCCGATATCAGTCGGCCTTCACAGCCTCGACAAGGAGGCACTCGTCCGAGTCCTTACCGAGCCGAAGAATGCCTTCGTCAGGCAGTACCAGAGCCTCTTCAAGATGGACGGGGTCGAGCTGGAGTTCACGCAGGAGGCCCTGGAAGCCGCCGCGGACCAGGCCATCACGCGCGGCACCGGCGCAAGGGGGCTTCGCGCCATCCTCGAAGAGACGCTGCTCGACGTGATGTACGAGCTTCCCACCCTTAACGGTGTGACCCGCTGTGTGGTGGACGAAGAGTCCATCCTCGGGACCAAAGGCGTCCACCTTGTGCACGAAGACGGCGAGGTCGTGCCTCTTCCCCTGTGGGAGCAGAAGTCGGCGTAGTTCCGGGGAGGCGTGGCGTCACACGCCTGATTCAAGCCCAATCACCTGTTGGGCATCGCGCGAATGGCCTCTAGCGCTTCGGCCTGTACACTCCGGCCCCCTAACCGCAGAGCGATCGCCAACTCTTGTCGCGCAAGCTGATAGTTGCCAGCCTCGATATAGATCTTGCCGCGCAGCAAGTGGGCCTGCGCTGCGCCTATGGGGCCGGACTCTATCGCCTGGGCCAGTGAGTCAAGGGCCCGGTCGTAATCGCCCTGGGAATAGTAGCGCTCGGCGCGAAAGTAGTGTGTGAAGGAGTTCTCGGGGAGCCTGCGGTCGGCGATGATGACGCCGATGGCCAGAATGAGCAGCGTGACCGGCACGACCCACCACTTGAGGATGAGCGACCCTGATGTGTCGACGAGAATCCGGCGGCCGAACACCGTCCCGGCCTGACGGTATTGTGGCGAGAGCGCCAGACCGAGAATGAACCCTGCGACCAGTCCGCCGCCGTGCGCCCAGGTGTCTATGCCGGGTGTCGAGAGGCCAATGACTGTGTTTATTCCGACAATGATCGCAAGGCCGATCAGGCTGTTTTGCGCGTGCTTGCCGAACGTCCTTCGCTGCATGACGAGGAACGCACCCAGAGCGCCGATGACTCCAAATATCGCGCCGCTTGCGCCTGCCGCGATGGCGACTGAGTTGAACAGGTAGCTCGCGACGCTCCCGGCCAACCCGGCAAGAATGTAGATGAGGAAGAACCGCTCGTGTCCGTACGAACGCTCCACGGACTGCCCGAAAATGAAGAGCGCGAGGGCGTTGAAACCCAGGTGCATGAAGCCGGCATGGAGGAACATGGCCGTAAACAGCCGCCAGTATTCGCCCTGAGATATGAGGGGACCGAACATGGCCCCGAAGTCGAGGAGCACGTCGGAATCATCGGTGCCGCCCGCGAGCTCCGCGAGGGCGAACATGACGACGTTGATGGCGAGCAGAGAGTAGGTGAGGTAGGGCTTCCGCGTTACCTCAGGCATGGGGACGTAGGGTTCAGGTGCGCGTTCGTATTCGTCGGATTCGTACACGTGCTGTCCGGCGGGTGGCGTGCCGCAAGCCCGTGGTCCCCTGGGCCAACGGCGTGTCATGCCGTTTCGATGCGATGCCCCGTATTTCTACGATACACTAGGGCCAGCTACGCGCTCAAGGAAGGTTCGGAGCGGGCACGATGCCAGGGTTCAGCGAAGCACTACCCAACAGAAGCGAAATTCGTCCCGATCAGCAGGTGGACAGCATCGCTGATATCGACGCGCGCGCCCTGTACGACCGCGGCATCCGGGCTATAGCTTTCGACGCCGACCAGACGCTGTGCCGGTTCCACGGGATGGGCATCCATGAACGACTGTTGATGAACATCGAAGTCATGCGCGGACTGTTCGCGGACCGTCTGTGCATCATCTCGAACTGCACGGACACGCGGCGACAGGAACTCATCGAGCATTTTCCGCTCTATGTCGTGCCCGTTCGCAAGCGAAAGCCCTCCCCACTGCCGTACCGCGAGGCGGAGCGCCACTTCGATGTTCCGCCTGAGCAATGGGCATTCGTGGGCGACCGCATTCTCACGGACATCGTTGGGGCAAACAGGGCCGGCTGGCACTCGATCCTGGTGCCGCCGCTCGTCCCGGAGACCGACCCGTGGTTCATCGCCCTGATGCGTTCGTACGAACGACTGCTCCGGCGGGCTTACGGCATGTGACGCGGGAGGCCTCGCCGCTACGGATCGCAGGGCTTGGTCGCCATCACGCGGTACTGGCGTTCGACTACCGGGGATGGCGGTCCGCACCTTAGGCCGGCGGACGTGAGCAGATCGTGCGTCTCTTCGAAGGGGGCTCGGTCGTACCACTGAACAAGCATCGCGCGGCCGCAGGGCTTCAATAGACGAGCCAGGTCGGTGGCCAAGGCCTGCCTCTCGTTTGTCGATTCGCGATAGTGGAACACCAGAGTGCATAAGATGAGGTCGGCCTCGCAGTCCGGCAACGGGGCTTTCGGCCCATCGTTGAGCAGTGCCGTAACGTTTGTCAGTCCCGCTTCGGCGGCCCTCGATTCGACCAGCGAGACCATGCCTTGGTGAATGTCGAGCGCGTACACTTTGCCGGTGGGGCCGACCGTCTTCGCGGTCAGAAGGGTCAGGAGGCCAGGCCCGCAGCCGTAGTCCACCACCGTCATTTCGGGAAGCAGGCCGGCCTCTTGCATGAGGTCTTCGGGAGTCAGCCCGCAGAGCAATCGCTCCGGATTGAGCAGAGAGGCCGTCCACTCATCGCTGTATCGACTGGTCATTCACCTAACTCCGGTCTGTGGCGAAAAACTATCGAGTGGAGGATATTGAACGGGGCACAACTCCAACCACATGGCGAGGGCCGCGCTGCGTGGCGTCAAAACGGTTCCGCTTCGGCCGGTTCAGGCGAATCACCGTGGGCAGTCTGTATCTGGGTAATCTTCAACTCGGCCTTGGAGAGCAGGTCGCCGCAGTAGTTGGCGAGGCGCATACCCCGCTCGAAGAGTTCGGTGGTCTCCTGGAGTGAGAGTTCACCCGCCTCCATGGCGCGGACCGTCTCCTCGAGTTGCTCCAGCGCCTGCTCGAATGTGAGGTCTTTGAGTTCGTCGTCGGACTTCGGTTCTTCTTGCATATTCCTCAACCGCCTATCCTATCAGTCTTCGAACAGGTCCATGCTCGCCTGCCCGCTTGATGGTGACTTGCGGGACCGCTTGCGTCGTCGGGGGGGTACAGGACGCGCGTCTTCGCCGGTCACCTGCGCCTTGAAGACGCCCTGGGCCACCGTCACCCCGATGAGGTCGCCGTCCGCGACCTGCGACGGCGAGGTCACCACGGTGTTCTCCTTGTGGACGATGGCATAGCCTCGAAGCAGGGTATCACGCGGGCTGAGAGATTCCAGTATGCCCCGCAACCCATTGACCCGTTCGCTCGAGACCTGCATTGTCCCGCGCAGATGGCCGGCCGTCGTCCGCATCATGTCGTCGATACGCAGTCTGAGGGTGTCGAAGTCTGGCAAGCCACGGCTCAGGCGCGGCAATAGCGCGTCCATCTCCCATTGGGTAGATTCGAGCCGGCCCGTGATTATGGAGTTCAATGACCTGCGGAGCACTCTGATGTCGGCGAACAATTCCGCCTGGTCCGGCATAACGAGTTCAGCGGCAGCGGACGGGGTAGGCGCTCGAACGTCTGCCACGAGGTCTGCTATGGAGTAGTCGGTCTCGTGTCCTATGGCGCTGACGACGGGGACACTGCTCTTGAAGATCGCCCGCGCCACGTCCTCTTCGTTAAAGGGCCAGAGGTCTTCGAGGGAACCGCCACCGCGGGCGACGATCGTCACGTCGATGTCATCGAGGCGTTCCAGGGCGTCGAAGGCGGCAACGATGGTTGGCACGGCCTCATTGCCCTGCACCAGAGCAGGAGCGAGCACAAGCTCGACGGCAGGGTAACGGCGGGCGGTCACGTTCTGGATGTCGTGCCAGACTGAGCCGGTCGGCGAAGTGACGACTCCCACACGCACGGGAAATCTCGGGAGAGGGCGCTTGCGCGACTCCTCGAACAGCCCTTCGTTTTCGAGCCGCATTTTGAGCTCTTCGAGCTTCAGCTGCAGCTCGCCGACTCCCTCGGGCCGGACGATGTCGGCAATGAGCTGAAGGTCGCCGCGAGGCTCGTAGAGCGCCACACGACCATGGGCGATCACGGCGTCGCCTTCCTCGAGCAGGTCAGCGCCGACTCCTCCTCCCCGGAACATCACGCATCGGAGGGTAGCGTTCCCGTCGCGCAGGCTGAAATAGGAGTGGCCCGCCGCCGAGCGGACAAGATTGCCGACCTCGCCACGCACCCAGACGTTCTGCAGAACCGGGTCTTCGCGGAGGACATCCGTGAGATACCGCGCAACTTCAGTTACTGAATAGACGGCCATGCTATTGCCTTAAAGGGTGTCCCAAAGGACTTCGTTCGCCCTGAGCAGTTTTCTTCCCCGCGCGGGGGGCGGTATCAGGGTATCAGTAACGGCAGTGCAGTCAAGCAAAGTTTCTGCCCAGGCGGGCTTTCGGGGTAGGTATTCACACTCACTTCAACCCTCTCCGCTATCAACCGCCTGAGACGGTCGCGACGAAGCTGATCTCGAGACGAATCTCTTCCGCTACGCTGATGACTAAGACGCCACTGGGCTTGGTCATCCCATATTGCTCGAAGGTGACAACGGTCTTTGCAAGGCCCTCGACTCCGTCTGCGGTGAACGTTGCCGTTGTCTCCCACGTAGACGAATGGGTCTGATCGCGAATCGTCAGGTTGCCCACCATCCCAAACGCCGCCTCGCCGCTCGTCGGCAGGGGCCATGCGAGACCAAGGATTTCCTTCACGGCAAGCGTGACTTCGGGGTATTTGTTGGACTCGAGTGAGTTGCGTTGGATGTACGAGTCGCGCCTGCTAGAGTCACTGCTTAGGGAGCGGACGCCCACCGTAATCTTGGATCGCTCGGCATCGACTGAGCCGTCCTCCTGGAACACGATTTGCCCTTCGACTTCGCTTGTCGTGCCTACCGCGTCGTTTGAAAGGAACTGCTCGTTGATGCGGTACAACGCCTCGGAGCCTTCCGTCACAGTGATGGCCGTTGCGCCGTCTGTTGCGGCTGAGGCCGCAGACTCCTCGGGCGCAGCTGTGGGAGCTAAAGCTGCCTCGGGCGCGGATGTCGGCTGGGCTGCAGGTGAAGGGGGCGGCGACGTTGTCTCGTTGTCTTCAGAACCGCCGCATGCCGCGAGGAAAAAGGTCAAGAAGATTCCCGCTGCAAGTACCGCAAAGATTCTCGTCATGAGTTCTCTGCTCAGTATGGCCAAAGGTGACTATTGAAGTGTTCTACCCGGTATTACCCTTATTGGGAGTCTTCAGGCTCAATGGGCGATCTAAACGAGATGATGGCATGATAACGGGTCCTGCAAGGCCATTCAATCTCCATTGAGAGCTAGTACCGGTTCCACATGAATTTGATACTACGATTCACCCTCACCACCGTATCGGGTACGGGGCAGGCTCCAGCCCTTTCCCACGACGGGAGAGGGGATAAGGCGGCGTCTACCAGTTCATCGTATCTAAATTGACTGAGTACTAGTCGGAGGGCGGGTGATTGTTCGACGGGCTATCCGCGAACGGCTTTCACAACAACCCTATTCTGCCGGTCGCCCTGTTGGACGAAGCTAGACGCGCCCAGCGTATTCGCCCGTGCGCGTGTCGACCCTGATGGTCTCTCCAACGTCGATGAAGAGGGGCACCTGCACGACGAGTCCGGTCTCGACGGTGGCGGGCTTGCTGCCGCCGGTGGCCGTATCGCCCTTAAAGCCGGGGTCCGTGTCGGTGACCTTGAGATCGACGTTGAGCGGTATCTCGATGCTGATCGGCTCGTCGTGGTAGAGGACGAGTTCGACGGGCGTCTGCTCGATCAGGTACGGGAGCGAGTCCGAGATCCGGTCGCCGATGAGGGGGAGTTGCTCGAAGGTCTCGTTGTCCATGAAGTAGTAGAGGTCGCCGTCCTGGTAGATGTACTCCGCCTTTCGGCGCTCAACGTCGGCAATGGTGAATTTCACGTCGAAGCCGTTGAATGTGCGATCGACCACGCGACCTGTGCGCAGCGAGCGGAACCTGATACGCATGACGGGCGCGCGCTTCTGCATCTTCGTTCGTTCGTAGTCGACGACGGCGTAAGGCTCGCCGTCCAGGGAAATCGGCATTCCCTTCTTCAACTCGCCGTAGCTCAGCGTCATTCCGTTCTCCTAGGTCCGTTCGATGGTGTCGACGAGGTAGTCCAGCGCGTAGAGGTACCCGCGCCAACCGAGGCCTGCAATCTGGCCCTTCGCCAGCGACGCGATGACCGAGTGATGCCGGAACTCCTCGCGGGCGTGGATGTTGGACAGGTGCACCTCGACGAAGGGCAGTCCCGTATCGGCGATGGCGTCGCGCAGGGAGATGCCATAGTGAGTCAGGGCTCCGGCGTTCACGACGATGCCGGCGGCGTCGGAGGAAGCCTCCTGCAGGTAGTCCACAATCGCGCCTTCGTGGTTCGACTGGAAGAAGTCCAGCTCGACGCCGAGCGAATTCGCGCGCTCACGGAGGCGCGACTCGATGTCGGCAAGCGTGTCGCTCCCGTACTGGGAGGGATCGCGCATACCGAGTCTATTCAGGTTTGGGCCGTTGACGACAAGGATCTTCATGGCACTCACACTCGATTATCCGGCACGACCATTGTAATGAGAAGCGCCCTCCGTCTTCAACGGATTCGAGGTCGGCCTTCCGTCAAGTCGGAAGCAACCGCGGCAAAGAGGGCGTAAGGCAGAATAGAACCTGTTTCACCCATTGCGCCGCCCTCTATTCATATATTCTTCATATATTATGATTTCATATGTGGTGATATCTTCATCTTAATGGTACAGTACCCGCCCGCGACTTCACTCGCACCCTGCAAGCCGTGGAGGCGTCTGATTGATCACAGGGTTGGACTATGCGCGCGCGGTCGCTCTGACCGCGTCGATAGCCGCCAGTTCCGTGTTCTCCGGTGTAACGGTGTCGGCGTTTTCCGGCCTGGCGGACTCCAACGGTACAGATTCGTCCAGCACTGCTCGCACTACGACACAGGCGACAGCCCCAACGCCCAAACCTACCGGTGCTCCGACTCCGTCGCTCACCATCTGGCCTGGGCCAAAGATCACTCCAACTCACACGCCGACGAGAAAACCCACGCGTACGCCTCTGCCCACCAGTACGCCGACTCCGGCGTTCTTCATCTGGCCCGGACCAAAGATCACTCCAACTTTTACGCCGACGAGAAAACCGACGCGTACGCCTCTGCCCACCAGTACGCCGACTCCGACCTCTACTCACACGCACACACCGACCAGAATTCCCACTTCTACCGGTACGCCAACGCCGACATTTACACCCACCGCTACCCAGACTCCCACACTTACACCCACGTTCACACCAACTCCGACAAAGCCACCTACTCGTACCCCCACACCCACGAGTACTCCTCCACCTGAGAGGCCGTCGCTCACAATCCCCGATGATATGCCGGGGGTGCCCGGAGAAACCGTAGCCGTACCCGTCATGTTCGATTCGGACGAGGCAAGGGTGTCCGGCATAACCTTCTCCGTGGACTACGATGAAACCTGTCTGAGTTTCGATCCGACCGATAGCAACGCGGACGGTCTCGCAGACTCAGTCACGCTGTCGGTCCCATCGGAGTTTGAGACGACAAGTGTTGGACACAACCCGCAAGACTCGGACGGGGAGATCGACATCGTCATCGCAGACCCGGTACGCCCCTTTTCAGCTATGCCGGATGGAGTGATTGTGACGATCGCTTTCACGGTCAACGAGGGAGCTTTGTGTCGGAACTCCAAGGCAAGTGTTGGCTTTTCATCCAGTCCTTCGCCCGTATACGTTAACGATGAAGGCGTGCGCCTGGAGGGCACGACGGAAGACGGTTCTGTGCAGGTCTCGACACCCACGCCGACACCAACATCCACTGCTACCGCCACGCCCACGTTCACGCCAACGCCCACGCTAACTCCAACTGCCACGCCAGTCCCGGCCAAACCGTCGCTCAGCATCCCCAAGGATATCTCCGGAACCCCCGGACTGGCGGTCACCATCCCGATTACCTTCAGCTCCGACGGCGCAGGAATCTCCGGCGTAGCGTTCTCACTCAGCTATGACCAATCCTGCCTAAGCTTCGATTCTACGGACGGCGACATGAACGGCCTCCCGGATTCGGTAAGTCTTAGGCTTCCGTCGGAATTCGACAGGACTCTTGTCGCCGCAGCGCCCGACGACTCCGGCAGGGAAATCGACGTTGTCCTCGCCGACATTGTTTTTCCGTTAGCCTCGATGCCGGACGGAATTATTGTTGCCATCAGACTGGATGTCGCGAGCGAGGCCGAGTGTTCGGAGTCGTCGGTTGACGTTGGGTTCTGGGGCGGCACTCCAGCGACCTTCTTCGATACGGACGGCGAGGAAGCAGCCGGGGTGTTGCAAGACGGCTCGATTAGCATTTCGGCGCCGACCTCGACACCTACGCCAACATTCACGCCCACGCCGACGTGGACTCCGACTCACACGCCGACTCCCACTCATACGCCGACATGGACGCCGACTCACACGCCGACTGCCACTCATACGCCGACTTGGACTCCGACTCACACGCCGACTCCCACTCATACGCCGACTGCTACTCATACGCCCACTTGGACTCCGACTCACACACCGACTGCTACTCATACGGCCACTTGGACGCCGACTCACACACCGACTCCCACTCATACGCCCACGTGGACGCCTACTCACACGCCGACCGCCACTCATACGCCGACTTGGACGCCGACGCACACGCCGACTGCCACTCTTACGCCGACCTGGACGCCGACTCACACACCGACTGCCACTCTTACGCCCACTTGGACGCCTACGCATACACCGACTCCCACTCATACGCCTACTTGGACGCCTACTCACACTCCGACTCCCCCTCATACGCCTACTTGGACGCCTACTCACACTCCGACGCCCACTCATACGCCCACTTGGACGCCGACTCACACGCCGACGGCCACTCATACGCCGACCTGGACGCCTACTCACACACCGACGCCCACTCATACGCCCACTTGGACGCCGACG
>JAPOPA010000336.1 GCA_026713145.1 Chloroflexota bacterium | reverse complement strand
TCTGTTCCAGACCGGCGATCAGAGTCGCAGCTTCGTCCTCGCTGATGATGCTCTGACGGGCCAGCATACGGGCGTGGGCAATCGACCCGGCGATGTCCTGACGATAGAGCCGCCGGTCATAGTGCAGCGAGACCGTATAGCGTGAGTGCGCGTCCATGTAACTGAGCGTCCAGGTCTACGCGGGGCGCTTCGGGACGAGGAAGCGCCTACGAAGGGTCAGCACCAGCTCGCCGCGCTGATTGTGACCGCGACTTTCCATATAGACGATTCCGCGGTCGGACTTGCTGCGAGACTCGCGCACTTCGAGAATCTCGCTCTCGGCGTAAATCGTGTCCCCGTGGAACACGGGAGCCTCGTGCCGAATCCGCTCATACTCGAGGTTCGCTATCGCCTTCCCGGACGTGTCCGGCACGCTCATCCCCACCACGAGGCTGAGCACCAGCGGCCCGACGACGAGAATCTTGCCGTGCTGATGGCGGCTCATATACTCCTCGTCGATGTGCAGCGGATTGGTGTTCATCGTCAACAGTGTGAAGATGTGATTGTCGGCCTCGGTGATTGTCTTGCCCGGCCAGTGCTTGTACACGTCGCCGGGGCAAAACTCTTCGAAATTGCGGCCATATCTGTCTCTAGCGTCGTGAATCACCCGGAATATCTCCCATGTTTACGGATCGAGTTGAATATAGACCGCCTCAGAGATGAGTCGAAGGCGGGGCCTTTAGTATACACAAGGCCCCTTCCGTCATTCGACGTTTCCGAAGGTAAAGAATGCCCCGTTTTACCTACAGCCTCGACGGATATGACGAGTACTCGACCGTGATCTCCACGTCGTGAACGGTCACTCCTCCACCCATGTTTTCGGGACGGGCATCGAGCGATACCGCCAGTGTATTCCAACCCTTGCAGGGGCGGACGCCATGGAGATAGAACTCCAGTTGCTGGGCCGCGTAGGGGCCGAATGGGTGCCCGTAGTCGCGACTCATCGGTTCGTCGGCCAGCGAGTTTCCATTTATCGAGACCGAAAGCGTGTCGTGAGTCATCAAGTTGTCGACCTTCATCCTCAGCACCACGCTCTTGATCCGATCGTTCTTACCGTCGAAGTCATCCGACACGTAGAACGGTATGTCGTACTGCTGGTCTGGGTCAGCGCACGGAATCTCCACGGGCACCGCTTGGTCATACTCCATGTCAGTGGCTTCCACCTTGCGCTCCGGCAAGAAATAGCGCTTAGTCTTCTCCAGCATCAGGTCTTGATCGCCCATGTCGGTCAGGTATCGCCGCACCCCGTCGCCGTGCGGCCAGTCGCCGAAATATGTGTACAGTCCGTCCGCGCCCCGGTCCCACATATTCATCGCCCCCGCGCGCATGTGTTCCGACGAGGCGAATACCCGCTCCGGGGCTCCACTGCCCTCGTCCGCAAGGTGTGGCTGGAGCATGCCGTAGACCGAGGTGCCGGTGCCGCCGGCTGCCTCCAGCACCCAGTCGATCGGCATGTGCTGGTCGAGAATGAAATACGTGTACATCATGGGCACGACGTAGTCGACGGAACCGTCCTCAATCCACTTCCGCACATCGTAGCCCGCCCGTCGGTTCATGGCCTCGGTGGGATAGATCCGCGCGCCAACAACGCCGCGACCGCCCGGCCTATTGTGGACCGTGTCGGCCACGGAGCCGACGAAATCGGTGATCGTAGACGTATGCTCGCCTACGTCCTCCTCCCGCAGCGCAGGAGGTCCGCCCCCGGGGGGACATGAGAAGTCCATCTCGATCCCCTCGGTCGGGTAATCGTGTGCAAGCTCTTTGAGGACGGCGAACTTGGCGTCTCTGATCTCCTCGTGGACGTAGCCTCGACCTTCGGGAGTGAGCTTCGACCTGTCGGCGCCAAGGTAGTTGGTCATCCGTACACTAGCGATGAAGTCCAAGCCTTTGTCGTGGGCCCGGTCGATGAGGACGGTAAGCGGATCGAGGCCCCGGTCGATGAGGCTCTGCATGTTGTACCACACGTGGTAATACGCCACGTGGTCAAACGGCTGGATATCCGAGCCGAATCGCTGCCCAACCTTGGACGGGTAAAACAGGCCGTCCCCGCGCTCGACCATGTATACGAAGGTGTCGACGCTGGTGCCGGCCACATCGTCGATAGGCCGCCAGGCGTCTTCCATCGCCATCGGCGGGTCGAAGACAAAGAGGTAGAAGTGTCTTGCGTCGTTGGCGTAGATTACTCGCTTCTGCTTCATAATGTAGCTCCTTCGAGTGGTTTGACTGGCGATTTCGGTTCACCGGGCTGCAAGTTCCTGCCTCACGCACCTTAGTATAATGCAGCCGGGAATTGAGAACAGCCTCCGAAGCAAGAAATGAGCGCCAATCATTCTTGAAGCTAGTGGATGTGAGGCGAAGGAATAGTAACTACGGAGTTGAGTTTCGCAGATTACCTGCTTGTTGGGACATAGAACGCCGATGTAGTCTTGACATTTGTCGAAAAGGAAGATACATTGCGCTACGTTGTCGAAGTATGCGTTCAACATAGGTAATCGTAGGATAGAGAATTAAAGAAGGGAGCGACTTATGAAAGACAGAATTTGGAAATATAGTCTTGCAGCTGCCTTTGCGGCGGCCGTTTTGGCAGTCGTAGGCATCGCCTGCGCGGCTGAGGAGCCGGATGACCCCGTGCAGCCGGCCGCGGCAAGAGCAGCAGCTCCGGCCGCCGAGGCCGCCTACCCGGCGGGCGACACCCCTGAGGCCCCGTCTCAGGTGCAGCAGCAGCCCGCCCCTGCGGCGCCCGCCATGGCCCCGCAGCTGCCTCAACCGGCTCAGGCGGCCGCTTCGGTAGGAGGTTCGACGGCAGGACCTGCGGCCCGTACCGGCGAGGACCCGGCTATGGCCATGGAAGAGTACATGTACATGGCGCCGAAGCTCGAGCCGGGGGCATATCCCCCCACGCGGTTCTGCGACCACTGTCCGACTCCGAAGAGTTTCAACGAATCGCCGGCTTCTGCTTCCCTTGCGAGGCAGGGAGCAATCCTTCCGCTCGAAGACCGTTTGGCCGTTCCTGAGGATGTGCTCATCTACATGCCCGGGGACGAGATCGGACAGTACGGCGGCCAGTTGCGCGCCACCACCAGTGGCAATATCGAGCTCATCGAAGGCATGACGATGATGTCCGGCCTCGGTGGCTCGCCCGACAGCATTTTCAACGTCCCCGTCGGGTTCAAGACGTTCGAAACAAACGACGATGCCACAGTGTTCACGTTTGAGATTCGCCGGGGCATGCGCTGGCACAGCGGTTATCCGTTCACGATGGAAGACGTCCGTTTTGCTCTCGAGGAACAGATGCTCAACAAGGAGCTCATGCCCGGCCTTCCGGCCGTGCTCAAGTCCCCGATCACGGGTAACGATATGCGGATTAACTTCGTCGACGACTCGACCTTTACGGTCAACTTCGACGATCCGAACTGGAGCTTCGCTGAGTCGAGCGCGGTGAGAGTGTTTGCCGGCATCAAGGGCTGCCCGAGGTGCTTCGTCTCGCCTTCACACGTTCAGAAGAGGTTCCACATTAAGTACAACGCTTCTGAGATACCCGCGCTCTTGGAGGAGTACGATCAGCCAAACTGGACGAAGCTCATTACCACCATCCGGTGCGTGATCTGCTACAACGGACATCCCTCCGAGGCCATTCCACAAGAGTTCGACCCGAACTACATCTACAAGGGCACCCACTACATCCCTTCGCTCGGTGGCTGGTACATGGATTCCGGTGCAACGCAGCAGGGAGGCGGTGACCTCATCGCTCATGTACGCAACCATTACTTCTACGCGGCCGACCCCGAGGGGAACCAGCTTCCGTACGCAGAAGGCTTCTTGAACATCAAGACAGGTAGCCGGGAAGTTGCCGTCTTCCGCACGATGAATGGCGAGTCGGACTACACGCGGCACGACCTCGCGACCGAGGAGATGCCGCTCTACCTGGCAAACTCCGAAAAGGGTGACTACAGCGTCCTCATGCACGTCTCACCGGATGGCGCCGACACTACCATCGTCGCCAACCAGGAGTACGTCGAAGATCCGGAAGTTGGCAGCCTCCTGCGGACGAAGGACTTCCGAATTGCTCTGTCGCTCGCATGGGACAGAGTCGCCTTTAACGAGGCTCTCTCGGCTGGTCTGGGAGTTCCTCAGAACATGATGCCCCACAGTTCGACCCCGTACTTCCCTGGTGAAGAGTACCGAGTCGTCGACACCGAGTACGATCTCGACCGAGCCAAGTCCCTGATGGAAAAGTTGGGTTACTCCGACGGGAACGGCGACGGCTACTACGACAGGAAGGACGGCTCAGGTCCGCTCACCCTCAGGCTTCACGGAAACTGGATATTCTGGCCCTACACGCAGTGGGTGGCAGAAGACTGGAAGAAGCTCGGTATCAACGTCACAATCAAAGAGGCATCTCCAACGGGTGGGACCAACATGATCCCTCCGACGGAGTACTTCTACTTTTTCACCTCCAACGAGGGCGGCACGAATCCATGGGCCAACATGTGGAACCGCGTTGCCCCGACCACGAAGGACGGGCAGGGCCCTGGCATGGGCCAGTACTTCGCCACCCGAGGTGAAGAGGGAATGGCTCCGACCGGCCCTGATCCTCAGTACACGGACGCCTACGGCAACATGGCGCCCGATGGCACGTACCCGGCCGACATCGACGGGAAGATGCAGCGCTACCAGGAGATCATCGCCGATGGTCTCACCCGGGCCCTCCTCGATCCGGTCCGCGTAGATGCCGCCAAGGAGCTCTTCGCCGACAACGCCGAGAGCAAGTACAAGATCGGCGGACTGGGCTTTACCGGCAACTTCCGTGCCCTGAAGCTCAGGAGGAACAACGTGCGAAACGTCCAGAAGAACTGGGTGGGCAGCGGTCCGATTGAGGCCTACTACTTCGAGGACGGCATCGATAACTACAACAACCCGGGCAACCGTTCGAAGCGCTACAGCAGCGTGAACTTCCTCGATCCGGGATACTGGGACTAAGAGTGCAACCCACAGACCCTCTGCTTGAATGAGCTAGGGGAATAACCAAGAGGCCCGACGGATGTCCGTCGGGCCTCTTGGTGTTAAGTCTCTGCGGTTCTAACTCTCGGACCTAGCCTCCAGACACTCACACATCGTCATTCGCGCGAAGGCTGGAATCTAGGTGCAGGCGCGTAGTGCCCAGTACTTCCCTACAGCTCGTCCTCCTCTTCCTCCTCATTGAACGGCCGACGTCCCGGCCCCCGCCCATCGAAGGAGATGCGCTTGAACGACTCAGCATACTTCATCCCCTTGCCCTTCGCGCGTTCTCGCCGCCCTCGCTTCATGGACGCAGCAACTTCCTCATCCGTGCCGGAAAGCTGGGACGTGTGTCGCAGTAGCGCCTCTATGGACGTGTCGATCGTCTCAGTCACGTCTATCCAGACATCCGGTGACGGATGCCCCATTACCCACACTTCTCTGACCTTGTGCGGTTCCAGTCCTTCTTGGAGCAGTTCGGGGAAGGTGAGGTGATCGCGAGCCGTTGGGAACACCGCGGCCATTGCCGCCTCGCCCGCCGCCATATGGTCGGGATGCCCGAAACCGTACCCGCCGTCGAGGTTTCGCATCGGGTACATCGTGATGAGCACGTCCGGCTTGTGACGCCGTATCTCAGCGGTAATCTGTTTGCGAACCTCCAGTGTGGGCTGAAGATATGCGTCTGGATGGTCGAGGAACACAACATCCTTCAGACCGAGCACCTTGCCGGCGTCGATCTGCTCCTGACGCCTGATTCGCGCAAGATCCTCCGACGTCAGCGACCGGTCGCCCGTGCCTTTGCTCCCGTCGGTGCACAGCACATACACGACCTCCCATCCTGCCGCACACCACTTGGCTACGGTGCCGGAAGTGCCGAATTCGGCATCGTCCGGATGGGCAACGACCACCATTCCACGACTGAACTCTTCATTCCATTCAGGCATCGATCACGTCCTCAACAATTCGTTTTGCTGGATGCAGATAATAGAGCCTGCGCGATGCTGCGGCAACCGGCCCGGCAGAGCGCTATTGAATGGACAGCGCAAATTCAGTCGAGAATAGCGCCTCGCTCGCGCTCTGGATAAACTCCATGACAAGAGCTGGGTAGACCCCCATGAGCACCATGCCCACGAACAGCACTGCAAGAACCCCAAGAGTCAGGCGGGGAACCACGACCGCCGCACGTCCGTCACCCGGCTCGATGTACATCTGCCTTATGACCATCAGGTAGTAGTACAGAGACACGAGGCTCATCAGGATTGCCAGTCCCGCCAGCCACAGGAGTCCCTGCGAGGCGGTCGCTGTGAACAGATAGAACTTACTAGTGAATCCGGCGAAGATTGGCAGTCCCGCGAGCGAAAACAGTGCAGCCGCCATCACCATGGCCATACCTGGCGATCTTCGGCTCAGGCCGGAGAAGGCGGATACTGATTCATCGCCGGAGGCGTTGGAAACCGTGCTGACTACGAGGAAGGCAGCCATATTCGTCACCCCGTACGCGACCAGATGCAGCATGATCGCGTTAGTAACCAGGTGCGAGCGGTCGAGCGCCAACTCTCCGTTCGATTCGATCGCCGCCAGGGCTGCGATTCCCATGAGCAGGTATCCCGCGTGTCCTATGCTCGAATATGCCAGCAGCCGCTTGATATTGGACTGCGCGATGGCGATGAGGTTGCCAACTACCATCGTAACCGCCGCTAGGACCATGATGATGACCTGCCACTCCCCCGCTGCGGGTATAAGCCCTTCGGCGAACAGCCTGATGATCAGCGCGAACGCCGCCGCTTTCGAGCCTACCGCGAGATAGGCGGTTATCGGCGTAGGCGCGCCTTCATAGACATCCGGAGCCCACATGTGGAACGGCACCGCCGCGACCTTGAAGCCCAGCCCCGCTATTAACAGCACGGTGCCTACGAAGAGCCCCGGAGTCAGATCCCCGCTGTTTGCCAGGGCTGCGCTGATGCCCTCGAACGTGGTCGTGCCCAGATGTCCGTAAACTTGGCTGATCCCGTACAGCAGAAACGCGGACGAAAGGGCCCCCAGCAGGATGTACTTCGTCCCCGCCTCGTTCGACCTGTCGTTGTAGCGGTCCGCGGCTACCAGCACATACAGACTGAAACTGAGCAGTTCAAGAGATATATACGCAGTCAGCAGCTCGCCCGACGAGGCCAGAAACATAGCCGCCATGACCGTGAACAGCAGGATCCCGTAGAACTCTCCGGCATGGTGGAGCCGCCTCCTCACGTATTCGACACTCGACAGGATCGCAACGATGCCCAACACGATGAAGAAACCCTTAAAGAACAGCGCGTAGTCATCAACGCGAATCACGCCGTCGTAGAGAACGTTGTTCCTCCCCCAGAGAAACACTAGGGTAAAGGCGAGTATGCCGAGCAGCGCCAGGGCCGCCCCATAGCCCAGCCAGTGCTTCCGCTCGGACGGAGTCACGAAATCCGCCGTCAGGACGAGAACGGCCAGCACGGCCACGAGAGCTTCCGGGAGTAGAAGAGTGAAGTCGTTGCTCATCTATCCGGCACCCGTAATGCGCGTAAGGAGTTCTGCCACGTTCCTGTCGATGGCGCTCAGGAAAGGGAACGGGAAGAGGCCCATGAGGAAGATGAAACTGACGAGAATGAGGGAAGCCCCCGCCTCTCGCCTCGAAATGTCAGTCTGGCCTCGCCACTGTTCGCCCAATTCGCCGAAGAATACCTTCCCGATTAGCCTGAGGATGTACACTGCCGTAATTGCCGCGCCTACAACGCCAAGCGCACCAAGTATTGGGTAGGTCTGGAACAAGCCCAAGAAGACGAGCAATTCTGCTACGAACCCGCTCAGTCCCGGAAGCCCAAGGGAGGCCAGCCCCGCAATGGCGAAGAGCCACGCGGTCGTCCCCATGCGCTTGGCCATGCCTTCGAGAACGTCGATGTCCCTGGTGTGTGTCCGGTCGTAGATTGCGCCCACAACCGCGAAGAACAGGGCGGTCATCACTCCATGTGAGAACATCTGCATCGCCGCGCCGCTCACTCCGAGATGATGCAGAGTCGCCATTCCCATGATGACATACCCCATGTGGCTAACGCTGGAATAGCCTATGACGTATTTCAAGTCCCTCTGGCCCATCGCCGAGATCGCCCCGTAGATGACGTTCACGGCGCCGAGAACAACGAGAACCGGCATCCAATCAAGAGCACCCTCTGGCAGGACGGTCATTCCCACGCGAAGGATGCCGTATGCTCCAAGCTTCATCAGGACTCCCGCATGGACCATGCTGACAGCCGAAGGTGCCGCGACATGCCCGTCCGGTGACCACGTATGGAACGGCCACATTCCGGCCAGCACTCCGAACCCCACCATCAGGAACGGGAAGAATATGCGCTGGAATTCGACTGAAAGCTCGACTCCTTCGAGAACTTGGAGATCGAAAGTTCCCGCATTTGCCTCAACGAAGATCGCCAGCAGGGCGATCCAGATCAAGACGCTGCCCGCTACGAGGAACAGCATCAGCTTCATCGCGCCGTATTCCTTCGAGCGGATGAAGGTCTTGAAGGTCGAGCTGCTCCCCCACACGCCGATCAACGGGTACATCGGCAGCACGGCAAGTTCGTAGAAGAAGAAGAGGAAGAACAGGTCGAGGGATACAAACACCCCCAACACGCCCGACAACAGCAGAAAATAAAGGACGAAGAAGTCCTTGTTGCGCCGGGAGATGTTCCACGAGATCAGCGTTCCCGTGAACATGACGATTCCAGTGAGCAGCACCATCATCGCTGAGATGCCGTCCACCCCCAACGAGAGCGTTATCCCCTTGTCACCGAACGGCCAAGGCCCCGGAATTTCCAGCCACTGCCAGGCTCGAAGGAACTGGTAATCGCCCGCATCATGGTCGTACAGCCCAAAGACGTAGAAGCTCAGCAGCATGACCACGAATGACAAGATCGTGGAGACCCACCGCACAATTCCGGGGCGCTGGGACGGAACGAATAAAAGGACGCCGGCTCCAATGAGCGGCAAGACGATCAGCAGGAATAAAACGTATCTGTCAAACGTCTCCATGCAGCCCGGTCGTTACAGCAAGACGACGCCGCAAATCAGGCGTCGCCTCTGCGGTTTCAAGTGTGTGAGATTGCGGACATCCCATCAGATGATATCACCAACGTCTGCCCCCAAAACAGCGCTGGCGGTCCTTTCCAACATCCCCACCTCCCAGAAACCCCTAAAGCGGAAGACACCATCTCGTCCCGATGGTGGAAAGACACAGAGAGAGGGCAGTCCTCAACCCCAACCGGTCGGATTGATGTCGAAGGCCACCCCTTGAGGGTCCATCCACTTCTTCTCGCCGACCCAATTGTCCTCGGTCCCCTCACGGTTGCCGTAGTTCTGGTTATATTCGACCATATCCTGTCCCCCGAGGGCCGCCATCTTTTCTTCGACAGCGATCAAGTCCTCGATCTTGAACCCGAAGTGGTGCAGCCCGGGCCGTCCTCCGCCGTAGCGGTCCGCCTTGAACTCCAGGAGCGCGAACACGATATAGCCGTCCGTCAAGATGACGGCCTCGTCGCTCCTCGAAATCTCATCGAGACCGAACGCCCCTTTGTAGAACTCAGCCGAGCTCTCAAGGTCGTTCGTGGTAACCGCTATGTGTCTGATCTTAGACATACCGCGCCTCCAGTCAGGCTGATGGGTTGTTCTGCGACCGAAATATCCTACACTATGCCGGCAACGGCAAGCCGTAAGTTCCCGAGATTGCGCTATCCTGTCCGCATCCACCATAAGATGGCAAGCACCAAAATACCTAATGCCATCGCCAACCCGTAGTTGTAAAGCCGCCCCGTCTGCACCAACCGGACGCGAAACGCCGAAAACCGCACCATGTGCGCGGGACCGTCCACGCCGGTATCGTTCACGACTATTCGGTCGAATGCCGCAACCGCGCTACCGAAGGCGAGGACCACTCGATCAACAAACCATTGGTACGCGTCGTCGATGTAGTACTTCCTGACCATTGCCATATGGACGGGAGCAAGTTTCTGGGCGAGCAACTCATGTGAGACGTTCCCTCGAATGTAGACGAGCCATCCCACCACCACGCCGCCAATCGCCAGGAGGGTGGAGAGACCCGCTAGCCAAGGCACGATATGGAACTTCTCCACGTGATGCAGGAATTCCTGGTCGGCCAGCAGGAACGCACCGAAGCCGTCATACGAACCGGGCCAGTCGAAAAC
>JAPOPA010000031.1 GCA_026713145.1 Chloroflexota bacterium | reverse complement strand
TCCGGGTAGAGCTTGAGAAGCCTCTGTTCCGGTTCGAGACGGCCGGCGGGCCCTGCCTGCCCGACTTCCTGCTCACGGTCGCCCGTCCAGGAAGGCGCGGCCACATTCCCGGCCGTGCCGGCCCGCGCCGCGCCAACGGGTGGCACGACGCCGGCGGCATCGCGCGCTACGTCGTCGAGGTCATGGGGTTCGACGACCCCGAATACGAGAGGGGCAAGGCCGACATGCACCGCCGCATGCGCACCCTCGGGCGCCTGTTCCGCATGGAGGCGCCGCAGTTCGACTCCCGCCACAACCCCCTGCGACGCCAGCGCGAGAGAATCGCCGCCGATATCCGCAGCGACATCCTCCGACGCTGGGCCCGGAAATGAGGCCGGGGCAGCATCGCCCGCACGCTTTATCGAAATGCTAGAGCGCAGACCGGCCGCCCTGCTGCCTTCGGCGGACGCTTACGATGGTTCATCGTCGCTCAACCGGGGATCGTCCGCGAGCACTTGTTCGGGAAGGGAGTCGCGGACGGAGTCGATGGCCCCCTTGACCAGGGGCTTGACAGCATCGATGAACCGTTGAACGTGAAGCATATCGTCAGACCCGCCACCAGGGATCGGAACCTGACGCTCATAGAGGGCCTCGATCTTCACCTTGCGGTCGAAGGTGCTGCCGTGGCCCCGGAAGGCATATGCTTCATGCCACTGAGGTTGTGGCTCCTCGCGTAGTTGGCGGTTGCAGAACCGCACAAGCTCCCCCGATACGCGCTCCTTCACTCGTTCGAGGATGGCCCTCTCGTCTTCAGCGCTTGGATTCCCCTCCCAGCGCACTGGACTCTCCAGGAAACGGGCAATCGCAAGTGTCATGTCGTTCAGCAGATTCGATACCGGACGGATGTGGTAGCCATCGTTGAAACCCTCCGCATAGCGACGGCTCACTGCTTTGACGCTCTGCCAAGGGAGAGGCGGGAATTCGCTATGACGTTCGAGGCCCAACTGGCCGCGCCATTGCATTCGGAACTTCTCAACCCCTCTATGCAGTGCGAGAACCAGCAGGTCGTCAGTGTATTTGGGGAAGGCTCGGGTAGGTGCAGGAGGCGCCACAATCGAGGTGAGGCGGTCGAACAGGGCGGTGAGTTCCGGAACAGCAGCCTTGGGATCTGCATTCTGAAGCGAGCCAAGATAGAAGGAGTTGCCCTCTAGGTGCGAGAGCATGAAACGGGCAACCTCGGGTGTCATCGATTTCGCAATCTGGTTCTCGACAACATTGCGTACGCCGTCAAAGGTGTAGTCGCGCTTCGCCTGCCAGCCTCGGATGTTGTCTCCCTTGACGGCGTCCATACGGCTAAACACCAGCATCGTCTTGATGGTCTGACCAGCGCCCCCGATAGCCTCTAGAGCCTTGCCTCCCTCGAAGGAAAATGGTGCATCGCCCTTATGGAGCAACAGGATCGCATCGCTCTCCGCGAACAATGAGACAATGTGGTCCGGAACATCGGAAGTCACATTAGCCTTGTGGCCGAGACCCTCGGTGTCGATCAGAACGAACTGCGGCATTTTGGCATTGGAAGTCCAAGACGGGGAAAATGGACCGGCAACCCGGATACCATTGACCAGAGGAGTGAGCAGCTTTCCCCACATTTGGCGATCGATGCCCGAGAAAAATCGGACGGCGATTAGAAACTCTGCTCGACTATCCGGTGACGACGTCATTAGCCAAAGGCGCGGCCAACCGGTTGTCGTAGAGCGAACACGACCGAATGGGATACCCCTAAATTTCTCGCGCAATTCGTCGAGCAGCTCGCCGGCCAACGCCGCATAGCCGTCGGATTGCTCCGCCAGCTCCTGTATCCAGTCGAGAGCGGTATTACGTTCGTCGGGCGATAGGGTGTCGAGTTGTGCAAGCAACGTCTTCTCTACTTCATTGCGAGCGACCGCTGCGATCTCGCGTATGGCCCCGACGTAGGCACGGAGCTTACCGGAGAGGGACTCGGCCTCGGCGGGTGTGACCCCGTGGACCGAAGCGTCCCCCTGATTCTCCTGGACTTGGCCAGCGTCGTCGTCCGGATTCTCGTAGGGATCGATATCGACCTCTCCGCGGGGCCAGTCGCCGAGCAGGTACTTGAGGCGAAACCGCATGTCGCTGCGTTCAAGAAAGACCTTGGCGATATCGGCATCGGTCGCATCAACGACGGCGCGCAGGACCGCTCCGGAGAGGCTCTGACGTACTTCGAAATCAGCCTCTTCCTCAGACATGAAGGTGATCGCAGCCGAGTAATCTTCGCGACCAGTGACGACCTCGGTCTCGCAGGTCGTCGTTCGATTGACCGAGGTCGACGGGAAGCGGTCGCGGTCCGGATGCGATCCGATCAGTTGACGTACGAGTGTCGTCTTGCCAGCGCCAGGAGCACCGAGGAGCAGAATGCGGGGATAGCCCTCGTTACGTGGCGGAAAAGGCAGGTGTTCATCTCGAAGCGCCCGATAATCTAGCCTCTTGGACCCAACACCGTCATAGAAGATCTCGACGACCTGAGGGTCGAAGCGGGTCGCCGCCTTTGCACGTGCTGTGGGGGAATGAAGCGTCGGATCGGCGAGGAGCCGATTGAGTTGTGCGACCAACTCGTCTGCGATTGCTCTATCGTCCGTGCCGAGCCCTCTTCGAACCTTGCGTCCGGGTTTCCCCTGGTTGGAGGGGTCCGGTCGCAGTGGATGGCGAAAATCCACGATAAAGGCGCGGCGACCGGCGTTTTGTCGGACTGATGCAGTAAACGAGGTATTCATGGTGACAGTCTCCCTATGATGTGCCAAGGTGTGCCAAAACAGTAACCCGGCTCGCCTTTGGCTGTCAAGGGCACTTTGGCACACGTTGGCACATCGCTATATCTTTGTATCAATCGGCGCAGGATCTTGGATCCGACTCGCCTTCGGTGCGGGCTGATCGAATTACGAACAATCCGCTTGATCGCACCACGATCATCAGCCATGCGCCGAACCTCCCAGTTCGTCCGACGCCGGCGCATGAAACCCTCACACAAATGCTTGCCATGCTGCATTTCGTCTTTCTCGCCTCCGTAGTCTTCGTTTTCTGGACGACGAGAGGACTGTTCGAGGTACTCGGCTACGTGGCTGCCGATGGACCTGTCCTGATGCTGATCGGCCTGCTCGGGTTCGCCCTGCCTCTCGCGCTGTTGCCCTGGACCTGGTTCTCGATCCTTGCGACCGGGTTC
>JAPOPA010000368.1 GCA_026713145.1 Chloroflexota bacterium | reverse complement strand
GACCCGAACGTGCGCGGTCTGCCGGAGGACTACCCGGTCAACACCGACGACTCGGCCATAGTCCCATTCATGTACAACGCTGTAGGAGGCAGCGCCATCCACTGGGGCGCTCACTTCCCTCGCATGAGGCCGTCCGACTTTCGGGTCAAGTCGCTGGACGGAGTGGCAGACGACTGGCCGCTGACCTACTACGACCTCGAACCATACTTCGATATCAACGACCGGATGACGGGCGTTGCCGGACTGGCGGGAAACCCCGCATACCCTCCCATGCCGCCGCGTCAGACACCTCCGATTGGGATAGGCAAGCAGGGTAACAAGCTGGCGGAGGGGTTCGAGCGGCTGGGCTGGCACTGGTGGCCGGCGGAGAGCGCGATAAACTCCGCTCCCTATGACGGGCGTCCGGCATGCACCAACGGCGGGCCCTGCGTGACGGGCTGCTATGTGAAGGCCAAGTCCAGCGCCGATGTCACGTACTGGCCCAAGGCGATTGCCAACGGCGCGATATTGAAGACTGGGGCTCGAGTGGCGGAGATCACCGTCGGGCCGGACGGTCTCGCGGACGGCGTGGTGTACTTCGACGCCCAGGGAGTCGTTCAACACCAGAAGGCGCGGGTCGTCGTCATGGCGGCCAATGGAGTCGGGTCGCCAAGGCTGCTGCTCAATTCCAAGTCGGCCCTCTTCCCGGACGGGCTTGCCAACGGGAGCGGGCTGGTCGGGAAGAACCTGATGTTCCATCCCGTCGCCGCGACCGTCGGCATCTTCGACGAGGACCTGGAGGCGTACAAGGGGCCGCTCGCGTGCTCGGTCACGAGCTACGAGCACTGCGAAACCGATCTGTCGCGCGGGTTTGTGCGGGGATACCAGCTGCAGTCCAATAGGCAACTCGGTCCGGTGAACACCTCGCTCGGAGGGCCCTTGGAGCAGCCCATTCCCTGGGGCGACACGCACCACGAGGCATTCGACGCGCGGTTCGGGAAGATCATACCCCTCGCGGCGCTCGGCGAAGACCTCCCCGAACTGCATAACGAGGTCGTGCTCGATCCCAAACTGACCGACGGGCACGGCATCCCTGCTCCGAAGGTCAACTACACCATGAGTGAGAACTCGATAAGGATGATGGACGAGGCCGTCGAGCGTATGGAAGAGGTGATGTTGGCGGCGGGCGCGGTTGGTACTGCGTCGAACCGCACGATGCGCGGCGCCGGCTGGCATCTGCTTGGGACGGCGCGAATGGGCGCCAACCCCGATGCGTCCGTAGTTGACGAATACGGGCGGGCGCACGACGTCAAGAACCTGTTCGTGATCGACGGCAGCCTGTTTGTTACGAGCGGCGCCGTCAATCCGACGTCGACCATTCAGGCTCTCGCGCTGTGGGTGGCCGACCACGTTAAGGGACACGCGCGACACCTGCTCGAATGACTACACCATGACCACCTACGACCACGCACACAAACGCAGCATGTTCCTTTCGCCGACCCATCGGAACTTGCTTGCCGCCGTGGTGGATAGGATCATTCCACCCGGTGGCGGTTTGCCGGGCGCGAGTGAGGCCGGCGTCGCGGAGCACGTCGAGGGCATCGCAGGAGTCTCTCCGCAATCGAGGGCGCTTCTCACGAACGAGCTGAAGGCAATCGAGGCAAAGAGCGGTCGCACTCACTCCAAGGCATTCGCAGCGCTATCTGACGGAAAGAAGACGGAAGTGCTCAAGCAGGTGGAGTCGGAGCACACGGAGTTTTTCGTGGCTTTGGTTCGTGAGGCGTATTCCGGGTACTACAGCAGGGCGGAGGTGCTTCGTGCGAAGGGGCTGCCTCTCGTTGCGCCACAGCCCGAGGGCTATAAGATCGAGCCGTTTGACGCTGGACTCCTCGAAGGCGTCCGGACGCGAGGGAAGGCATATCGCGACGCTTGAGACGCCTTTCTTGCGAAGGGCCTCGCGTAGTCCGGCGAGCGTCGGTCGTGTCGCAATTTACCTTGACAGTGCGGTTGGTGAAGACCTACGATATACAGTCGACGCCGAGGTAGCTCAGTTGGTAGAGCACAGCACTGAAAATGCTGGTGTCGCCGGTTCGATTCCGGCCCTCGGCACCAGCGGCGCGTCGGCATGGCGAGCGGGAGTAGCTCAGTGGTAGAGCACTTCCTTGCAAAGGAAGATGTCGCGGGTTCAAATCCCGTCTCCCGCTCCAGACCACAGCCAATAGCAAGTTGCCCGGCTGATCCTTGAGATTTATCCAAAGTTCCTGTTGTCGGTTGTTTTCGTTACGAAACGTAAACACCGAAGCGAAAGAGGGTAGAGCTTGGGCGCCTTATGGCAAAGGGGCAAATTGGGTGTAGCTCCTAGGACTCCGCCCAAATCTTTTGAAGACGGCTGAAAACCGTTGACACGTCCGGGATTGTATGCTAGCCTTTGGATGTCGCGATATGTCTTTCGTCAACTCACGACATTTCCTCATACCCATTCCGCTACTTCTAAATCCGTAGTCCGCCGCGCCCTCTGCGGTTTCGGGCTGCTCCGCAGCGCCATTTAACTTCGAGGAGAGAGAATCGTATGACACTTTCGACTGTTGGTGTCGAAAACGGCCTCCGCAACGGCAATGAGCTTCGATCCTTTGCACAGACTTCGACCGTACTCGACGTTCCGAACCTGATTCAGGTGCAGTTGGACTCATTCGAATGGTTCAAGACCGACGGTCTGAAGGAACTGTTCGAGGAGATTTCGCCCATCGAGGACTTTCCCGGAGGTCGGTTCCAGCTGAGCTTTGAGGGCCACCAATTCGAGGAACCCAAGCAGACCGAGGAAGAGTGCCGCGAAAGCGAAACTACGTTCTCGGCCCCACTCTATGTGACCGTGGGGCTTCATACCAAAGGTTCCGGCCCCGGCGAAGGGGAGATCAAGTACCAGAAGTTGTTCATCGGGGACATCCCGATGATGACCACGACGGGCACCTTCATCATCAACGGCGCCGAACGCGTCGTCGTTAGCCAGCTGGTGCGTTCCCCGGGCGTGTATTTCACGACAACGACCGACCCTACGACCGGCCGTGTGCTGGCGTCCGCCAAGCTGATCCCGATACACGGGGCGTGGATGGAGTTCGACACGGACAAGCGCGACGTGATTTCCGTGAAGGTAGACCGGAAGCGCAAGACCCCGGTCACGATGCTCCTTCGTGCGATCGGCTACACGGTTGATGACGACATTAGAGAGTTGTTTGAAGATGTCGACGTCGACCCTGACCATCATTACATCAATACGACCATTGAAAAAGACACGGCTGTCGGAAGCGAAGACGAGGCGCTCCTGGAGTTCTATCGTCGACTTCGTCCCGGTGAGCCGCCAAGCGTCGAGAACGCCAAGACTCTGCTTGAGAACCTGTTCTTCAACCCGAGGCGGTACGATCTTGGCCGCGTCGGGCGCTACAAGCTCAATCGGAAGCTCGGACCGCCGGGAGACCAGGGCGAGCATGAACGCACCCTGTCGCGGCAGGACATTGTTCACCTGTTGCGGGCGATGATTCTCGTGAACCGCGGCGAGCGCGAGGCCGACGACATCGACCACCTCGGAAACCGTCGAGTGCGGGCCGTGGGCGAGCTGATTCAAAACCACATCCGGGTGGGTCTAATGCGCATGGAGCGCGTCATCAAGGAGCGTATGACCACGCAGGTCGACCCGGCAACGACCACGCCAGCGGCACTGATAAACATCAGGCCGGTGGTGGCGTCGGTTAGGGAATTCTTTGGAGGGTCGCAGCTCTCCCAGTTCATGGATCAGACCAACCCGCTGGCAGAACTGACTCATAAGCGTCGGCTATCCGCACTCGGTCCAGGCGGTCTGTCGCGAGACCGCGCAGGATTCGACGTGCGCGACGTTCACCCCTCGCACTACGGGCGCATATGCCCTATCGAGACTCCGGAAGGCCCGAACATTGGCCTGCTCGGATCCTTGGCCACGTATGCTAGGACGAACAATCACGGTTTCATCGAGACGCCGTACCGAATAGTTCAGCGAAACATTCTTAGCACCGATCCCGATCTCGAGGGTCGCACGGTCGACGAGACCATCGTCGGCACAGACGGCAGAACGATTCTCAATGCAGGCGGGGTCGTGTCCAAGGGACTGCGCACTCGGATATCCAAGATTCCCGAGCAGCGTATTTCCGTGCGCCCCTACGTGGCGGCGGACATCGTATATCTCACGGCAGACGAGGAAGAGGAAGTCGTGATCGCCCAGGCGAACTCCACGCTTAACGAAAAGGGAGAGTTCGTAGGCGACAGCGGAAGCACGGATGACGTGCGAGTCGAGTCGCGAATTGGCGATGAAGTGGCTATGGAGCCTGCGGGCGGCGTCCAGTTCATGGATGTCTCGCCGATGCAGTTGGTCAGCGTATCAACGGCTCTCATCCCGTTCCTTGAGCACAACGACGCCAGCCGGGCCCTTCTCGGTTCCAACATGCAGAGGCAGGCAGTTCCCCTGCTCAAGCCGGAGGCCCCGTTGGTCGGCACGGGCATGGAAAAGCGCGTGGCGGTCGACAGCGGCCAGGTTCTCCTCTCCCGTACGGCGGGAGTCGTCACCGGGGTTACCGGCAGCCGTATCGTCGTCACCGACGACGACGGTGAGCAGCACGAGTACAAGCTTAAGAAGTTCGTGCGCAGCAACCAAGGGACGTGCATCAACCAGCACCCGATCGTCGACAGGTACGACCGTGTTGGGGTCGGCGAAATCCTGGCGGATAGCTCCTCGACCTCTCAGGGCGAGCTTGCCCTTGGCCACAACGTGCTTGTGGCCTTCATGAGCTGGGAGGGCTACAACTTCGAGGACGCAATAATCCTCAGCGAGAGGATGGTCAAGGAGGACAAGTTCACCTCCATCCACATCGAGAAGCACGAAGTCGAGGCACGGGACACCAAGCTCGGTCCAGAAGAGATTACCAGGGACATCCCCAACGTTGGAGAAGACAGCCTTCGGAACCTCGACGAAGAAGGGATCATACGCATCGGGGCCGAGATCGGGCCTGGCGATATCCTCGTTGGCAAGATCACTCCGAAGGGTGAGACTGAGCTCAGCGCTGAAGAGAAGCTGCTCCGTGCGATATTTGGTGAAAAGGCCCGCGACGTGAAGGACACCTCCCTGCGCGTGCCGCACGGTGAGCGCGGCAAGGTCATCGAAGTGCGCGTGCTAAGCAAGGAAAAGGGCGACGAGCTTCCGCCGGGCGTAAGTATGCTCGTCCGACTCTGGATAGCTCAGACACGAAAGGTCACCGAGGGTGACAAGATGGCGAACCGGCACGGCAACAAGGGCGTCATCGCCAAGATCCTCCCCGAGGAAGACATGCCGTACCTCGAAGACGGGACGCCCGTCGACGTGATCCTCAACCCCATCGGCGTGCCGTCCCGAATGAACCTGGGACAGGTTCTTGAGACGCATCTTGGCATGGCCGCACACGAGCTTGGCTACAGGGCGGTCACCCCCGTTTTCGACGGGGCAGTCGACGACGCCATCGAAAACGGCTTGGCGCAGTCGTGGCTCATCGAGCGGTCGGGAGCCGTCGATCCTCGCCCCCTGAACGGCGATGGCCCTTCACGAGTCAATCTCGCCAAGACTCGCGAGTGGCTCGGCGAGCGCGGGTTCGAGTTTGAAGATGTGATGAGCAGCAATGGTTCCGGCAGGGCGCGAGAGGCATGCCTCAAGATCTGGTTCGAAGAAGAGATGGGCATGGACATGACCGACCACTCTGTGGACGAGATGAAGCTGGCGGCACTCGAACTCGACCGCGAGCACCAGGTGTCGGTCCCGATTCTGGGCAAGTCGAAGCTGCACGACGGCCGAACCGGCGAGGCGTTCGACCAGCCCATTGCCGTCGGATACATCTACATGCTGAAACTTATCCACCTCGTGGAGGACAAGATACACGCCCGCTCGACCGGGCCCTACTCGCTCATTACCCAGCAGCCCCTGGGAGGCAAGGCCCAGTTCGGCGGTCAGAGGTTCGGCGAGATGGAAGTCTGGGCGTTGGAGGCATACAGCGCCGCCTACAACCTGCAAGAGATGCTCACAGTCAAGTCGGACGATGTTGTGGGCCGAGTCAAGACCTACGAGGCCATCGTAAAGGGCGACGATATCATCCAGCCGGGTATTCCGGAGTCCTTCCACGTTCTGGTGAAGGAGCTTCAGAGCCTTGGGCTGTCCGTGGAGCTCATTTACGAGCAGCCCGAAATGGACATCGGCATGGCCGACGAGCCGACGCTCGACGATCTCATGGACGGTGTTGCGCCGTTGAACGATTCGGCGGCTATTCCGGGGTTCGACGACTTGGGCCCCTTGCCTTCGGAATTGCCGTCCTTCGACGATGAGCCGGTAACCGCGGCGGCGGAGCCCGTCCCTGCGGAGGCCGAAACCGCCGTCGAAGAGCCGTCAGAGGCCACGGGCGGCGACGGCTAGCGGCGAAGGGTCGCCCCCAGAATCTCGACTACTTACCACCTTCCCGCGTCCCCTCGGCGCGGGAAGGCAACAGTCTCGACAGGAGCGCGCACATGGTTCAGACCGGAAACGACTTCAACGCAATCCGCATATCGCTAGCATCCCCGGAGCAGATCAAGATCTGGTCGTATGGCGAAGTCACCAAGCCTGAGACCATCAACTACCGTACCCTTCGACCGGAGAAGGACGGTCTGTTCTGCGAGCGTATATTCGGTCCGACGAAGGACTGGGAATGCTACTGCGGAAAGTACAAGAAGATTCGCTACAAAGGCGTCATCTGCGACCGGTGCGGCGTAGAGGTCGCCCGCTCGAAGGTTCGTAGGGAGCGAATGGGCAGGATCACTCTGGCGGCCCCGGTAGCCCATATCTGGTTCTCGAAGGGCATTCCGAGCCGGCTCGGCCTGATGCTTGATCTGTCCCCTCGAAACCTGGAACGTGTCATATACTTCGCCCAGTACCTGGTGACCGGCGTCAATGAGGACCTCCGGCAGGCCGCCGTCGAGCGCCTGCGATTCGAACTTGAGCAGAAGACGGAGGAGCTTGAATCCGCCGCCGAGTCTAAGGTAGAGGAACTTTCCGCACTCATACCGCAAGATGCGGAGGCCGAGGATGAACAGGAGACGCTGAGCAAGGAGGCGCAAGAGGCGCAGGCGGAGATCATCCGGGTCAATACCAAGCTTGAGGAAGACCTGGCGGAGTTGGAGGCCGAGTACGAGTCGCAGATCGACGAGGTCGAGGCGCTCCAGATTGGACAGCTCTTGACAGAGACGAAGCACCGCGAGCTTCGCGCCGCCTTCGCGGAGGTATTCACCGACGGCATGGGAGCCGAGGCCGTCCTTGAGATCCTCAAGAGCATGGATCTCGACGCCCGGCGAGTCGCGCTTCAGGAGACCATTCGCACCACGTCCGGCCAGAGGCGTCAGAAGGCCATCAAGACCCTCCGTGTGGTGGAGGCATTCCGTAAGAGCGGCAACAAGCCCGAATGGATGATTCTCTCGGTACTTCCCGTCCTGCCGCCCGAACTGCGCCCGATGGTGCAGCTCGATGGTGGTAGGTTCGCTACCAGCGACCTGAACGACCTGTACCGCCGCGCCATCAACAGGAACAACCGCCTCAAGAGGCTCATAGACCTCCAGGCGCCGGAGATCATCATCCGCAACGAGAAGCGAATGCTGCAGGAGGCCGTCGACGCCCTGATCGACAACGGACGCCGAGGGCGCCCCGTTGCCGGCAGCCACAATCACAAGCTCAAGTCGCTGTCCGACCTCCTTCGGGGGAAGCAGGGCCGTTTCCGGCAGAACTTGCTCGGCAAGCGCGTCGACTACAGCGGACGTTCGGTCATCACCGTCGGTCCCAATCTCAAATTGAACGAGTGCGGACTTCCGCGACGAATGGCCCTGGAGCTGTTTAAGCCATTCGTAATGAATAAACTGGTGCTCAAGGGTTACGCGCACAATATCAAGAGTGCCAAGCGCCTCGCCGAGCGGGCACGACCCGAGGTCTGGGACATTCTGGAAGAGGTCGTCAAGACCCGTCCCGTGATGCTGAACCGGGCGCCGACCTTGCACCGGCTGGGCATTCAGGCCTTCAATCCCGTCCTCGTGGACGGCGGTTCGATCAAGGTGCACCCTCTCGTGTGCTTCGCGTTCAACGCGGACTTCGACGGCGATCAGATGGCCGTCCACGTGCCGCTTTCGCGCGGCGCGGTCCTGGAAGCCAGCAAGCTCATGCTCAGTTCGCAAAATATGCTTGCTCCCAGCTCCGGTGAGCCCATCGCGGCGCCGACGCTCGACATCGTGCTCGGCTGCTACTACATGACGATCATCAAGCAGGACGCAAAGGGAACGGGCAGGCGCTTCACCAGCTTCGAGGACGTCAAGCTGGCCTATGAGCTTGGTCAGATCGACCTGCGTGCGCTTATCAAGGTCCGGCCCGTCGCTGAGATCAGGTCGGGAGGCTCGAACGGGAACAGCAACGGGGCAAAGACCGAGCTCGTAAAGATAAACGGCAGTGAGGAGTTGGGCCGTGCGGACTGGCTGGAGACGACCTCCGGACGCATCATCTTCAATGACGCCCTGTCTCCTGAGCTTGGATTCTACAACCAGGAGCTTGATAAGTCCGCTCTCAAGGACATAACCGCCGAGTGCTTCCGGCGATTGGGCAACCAGGGGACGATGGAGACCCTCGACCGTATCAAAGACCTCGGTTTTCGCTACGCCTCAAAGTCCGGCACGACCATCGGCATCAATGACATCGAGGTCTCGCCGCACAAGGAATCGATCATCGCGGAAGCGGAGGAAAAGGTCGGGATGCTGGAGGGCCAGTACCTTGACGGCCTGATCACGGACGAGGAGCGCAAGCGCAACGCCATCGATATCTGGACGGAGGCAAACAACAAACTGACTGAGGTCATCGAAAACGATCTCCATAAGTACCGCGGCATCTACCTGATGGCGACATCGGGGGCCAAGGGTAACATCCAGCAGATTAAGCAGATGGCCGGGATGCGCGGCCTCATGGCTAGTCCGCGAGGCGGGGTCATCGAGCGACCTATCAAGTCCAACTTCCGCGAGGGGCTGAGCGTTCTCGAGTACTTCATCTCTACGCACGGCGGACGCAAGGGCTTGACCGACACGGCCCTGAGAACGGCGGACAGCGGCTACCTCACCCGCCGACTCATCGACGTGGCGCAGGAAGTCGTCATCACAGCGCCGGAGCTGGGGACGGAGTCGGGATTCTGGATCCCGAACGAGCCGGACGCAGCGCTCAAGACGCCGTTCGAGGATCGGATCAAGAGCCGCTACGTCGCCGAACCCGTGGTGCACCCCGAGACCGGCGAGATCATTCTCGATGCCGAAGGCGTTATAGACGAGGAGACGGCCGTTGCAATCGATAAGGCCGGCGTGTCGGGCGTCTCGGTATACTCCCCGCTTACGTGCGAAAGTCCACGGGGGATTTCCGCGAAGGCGTACGGCCTGTCGCTAGCGACTTGGGAATCCATGCTCATAGGCGAGGCCGTCGGCATCATAGCCGCGCAGAGCATCGGTGAGCCTGGTACTCAGTTGACGATGAGGACGTTCCACACGGGCGGCATCGCGGGCTTGGACATCACGAGCGGCCTTCCGCGCGTCGAGGAGCTGTTCGAGGCCCGGTCGCCGAAGGGCGAATCCGTCCTATCGGAAATTGACGGGACCGTCGAAATCCACGAGTCCTCCGAAGGAAGGTCGATCACCGTCACAAGCCACGAAGAGTACAGCGACGAGTACGTCCTGGCGGAGGGTCACACGCTCGCGGTTGAGCACGGCCAGGAGGTCGTCATAGGCGACCGGCTCGCACTCACCGAAGCGGACGATGAGGATGACTCTTCTGTGCTCGCGTCGACCGACGTGACAGCGCGCGTTTCCGGTGTCGTCGATATCACTGACGACACTCTGAGCATCCTCTGGACGGACGAGGACCGGCGTGAGTACGTCATCCCCGCCTCCGCGCATATCGTCGTGAGAGAGGGGGAGGAAGTCACCGCTGGCGAGGCGTTGACCACCGGCCCCAAGAACCCGCAGCAGATTCTGAGAATCCAGGGACGGGAGGCCGTGCAGCACTACCTCATTGAGGAAGTCCAGAAGGTGTACCGCTCCCAGGGCGTGACGATCCACGACAAGCACATTGAGGTGATAGTCGCTCAGATGCTTCGCAAAGTCCGCGTCGACGCGGCTGGGGACACCGAACTCCTGCCCGGCGAGCTGATCGACCGCTACGAGTTCGAGGACATCAACGCGGGAATACTGGCGGAGGGCGGAGGGCCGGCGACGGCCAGCCCTGTCCTACTCGGCATCACGAGGGCGTCGCTGAACATGGACAGCTTCCTTGCGGCAGCGTCATTCCAGGAGACCACCCGCGT
>JAPOPA010000337.1 GCA_026713145.1 Chloroflexota bacterium | reverse complement strand
TGAAGGCGCGGGCCTGATGGAGTCCGTTTTGTCCCGTTACGGCGTCGAGGGCGAGAAGGACGCGGATGCTCGATTCGGGGACGTGGCGGGCGACGACGCGACTGATCTTCTTAAGTTCCTCCATGAGGTTGGTCTTGGTGTGGAGGCGGCCGGCGGTATCGACGATGACGACGTCCGCATCGCGGCTCAGGGCGGCGGAGACGGTGTCGAATGCGACGGCGCCGGGGTCGGCACCCTCGCGGTGTGAAATTACATCGACCTCGAGTCGCCTTCCCCACGTCCGGAGCTGCTCGGTGGCACCGGCACGGAAGGTGTCGGCAGCGCCGATGAGGACCTGCTGTCCGTCCTGGAGGTAGAGGTTCGACAGCTTGGCGATGCTCGTGGTCTTGCCGACGCCGTTGACGCCGACGACGAGGAGGACGAGGGGGCGAGCGTCCACGTCGAGGGGGTGGCCGGGGTCTTCGACGCTGAGCATCTCGGCCATCTCGCGCTTGAGGATGTCGAAGGCCTCTTCGGGCGTTGAGGGTCGCTCCTCGCGGAGGCGGTCGACGAGCTCCATGGTGGACTCGACGCCCACGTCGGCGGAGATGAGTATTTCTTCCAACTCCTCCCAGGCTTCCTCGTCGAGGTCGGAGTCGCGGAAGATTGAGGCGACGCGCCCGAGGAGGCCACGTCGGGTCTTTTCGGTGGCGCGCTTCGTGTTTTCGGCGTCAGTGTCCCGTCGGCGGAGGAAGTTCAGCATGGGGGTGTTTTGCCCTCAGGCCGGCCCCCGTATCGAGTACGGGGCAGGCTCTCTCCCGCGACGGGAGAGCGGGGAAGGCACAGGTCGTGTTTCGTGAGGATGACGGATAGGGTGCTCTTTCCGGACGTGCGAAATCGATGGAGGTTGTGCGGCATGGCTACGGTCAAAAGCCTTCATTCAGGGCTATCAGGATCATTATCACTATGAATGCAAATAAGGCAAGGAGCAGGATGAGGAAGACGGCGAGCGGGGTGAATATGGCTGCTATGGCGCGTCCGGTGGAGAAGTTGTTGTTTGCCTGTACGGCGAAGACGGAGAGGACGATGGTCCAGACGGCTATGCCGAACCCGATTAATCCGGAGAAACCCTGGGCGAATGAGTCGAGCTGGAGGGCCATGAAGGTGACGGGTACGGTGAAGATGGCAGGGAGGTAGGCGAAACCGATACCGGCGAAAAGGCCTCCGTACGATCCCTTGCCACCGAGGATACGGCTCATGATCCAGTAGATTGCGGTAAAGAAGGCGACGCCGGCGATGGCTGAGGCGGGGCCGACGACGATGGAGAACCCCTGGAGGGGTCCCTGCACCCATTCGGCGTTGTCGAAGTCGGCAGGGTCGAGAGAGGCCGCGCCGGTGACTCCCTGCGCGATGGCTATTGCGACGATGACGATGAGGGCCCAGCCGGTAGGACGGCGGCGGACGATGGTCCGCATGGTCGGGACGGGAACGAAGATGACGCCGATGCACGTCTCGAGGAAGCTCTGGTTGGAGGACTGTCGTTGGGTGGGCATGTTGGTGGGTGGGTCGTCAGTGAGCAGGGGCGGTTTCCAAACTGCCCGAGGCCCAGGCGCGATTGGGCGGGTCTATTTACGCAGAAGTGACCATGCTGTTGCGGTGCGCGGGTATTGACACGCCGTTTCTCCCGTCTTGGTCAAGACGCGACTTCGACTCGAAGCTTCAGCCCCAGAACCCGGGTGACCTTGAGCACCGTAGAGAAAGATGGGTTACCTTCGTCCGATAGAGCCTTGTAGAGGTTCCCCCGGTTCAGACCGGCATCTTGAGCCAATGCGCTGATATTTCGGGACCGGGCGATGCTGCCGAGGGCGGCACGAATCAGGCTGCCGTCGCCAGGATCCTCGTCTATCGCCGCTTCCAGGTACAGTCTAGCATCCTCCGGATTTTCGATGTAGTCCGCCGCATCCCAGGGCGTGAAGGTCTCAGCCATGCGTTTCCCTCCAGTCTGTCGCCATGCGCTTCGCTCGCTCGATGTCGCGCCGCTGGCTGTCCTTGTCTCCACCGCACAGCAGTGCGATTACGTCTGCGCGGACAAACACGAAGTAAACCCGATACCCCGGCCCGTAGTTAATCCGCAACTCCGACACACCACTGCCCACAGACTTGGCATCGCCGACATGCCCCAGCGAAACCATCTCAAGACGGATATTGATCCGGGCAATGGCTTGGCGGTCTCGCAGACCACGCAGCCACCGCTCAAATGTCGCGCTCTTAAGTACTTTGATGATATGGGAATTGTACGCTGTAGCGTACACGCCTGTCAAAAGATCTAGGGTGCCAGCGAGTTTCCCATCTACCGATCTCTCTCAGCACGCTGCCTCTTCGTACAGCATGAGCGAATGCCATCCTTAGCCACGTTCCGCTGCGATGTGCTCCAGTGCGGCGCGGGCCAGGAAGCCCGAGCGCGATTCGCTGGCTCTTGCCGCGGCCTCGTCGACGAGCGCCACGACTCGGGACGGCATAGTGATGTTCAGGCGGACGGCCTTGTTCTCGATGGAGGAGAGGTCGACATCCACGAATCCCCAGTATTGGGCGTCACGGTAGTCCTCGTTGGCATGGTGCTCCTGGAGGGGTCTCGTCTTGGGCAGTAGCTCGCCCGCCATGAACATTGCTTCTACATGGCAAAGGACTGCTTCCTGGGCGTTGCTAAAGGCCTCGTCAATCGTGTCCCCTCCAGAGAAACAGCCCGGCAGATCAGGTATGGTTACTCCATAGCTGCTCCCCTCATCCTTATGAATTACTACGGCAAATCTCATCAGCGTGTTCTCCAGTCCCAGCCGGTCTAGATGATGACCGGGTCGTCGGAGCGGAAGTGGAAGACCTTGCGGACGGGGGCGACGACTTTCCATTGGGTCATCGTGCCGATGGGGACGTAAAAGAGGTCTCCGGCGCTGTAGGTTGCACTGTTGCCGTCCTGGTCTGTGATGACGGCCTCGCCTTCGATGAAGTAGATGGTCTCGTCCCAGGTATATTCCCAGTTGAATGAGCCGCGCTCGCACGACCACACGCCGTTGGCGAGTCGCTTGTCGTCGGACTGCCAGAGCAGCTTGCCCTTGGCAACGGGGTTGCCGCCGGTGATGACTTCGTCAGGGAGTGTCCAATCGTCGAGCTCGACATCGGCTACGGTTGCTTGGGGTATGCCGCTTGCGGTGAGAGTCATGGGTGAGCCTCCTAGTGTGGTGACCGTATGATAAAGGGTGGGGCAGAAAGTAGAAAGTGGAGAGGAGAAAGGAGAAAGTAGTGAGTAGTACGTAGGGTGTGGGATGCGGGGGTTGTGGTTTTGCTATGCTGTAGGGGTGGATGTTTGCGGCAGGGAGCATTGGTAGAGAGGGTGTGATTTTCGATGTTGGATAAGGTTGTGCTGGACAAACTCGCTACGGTCGAGCAGCGCTCCGAGGAGTTGGAGATTCAGATGGCGGACCCGGAGGTCGCGGGGGAGTACTCGCGGCTTGAGGGGGTCATCAGGGAACACAGCTCACTCAGGCACATCGTGGCGCTGTTTCGGGAGTACCGCGGAACGATCGACGAGCTGGAGGATGCGAGAGCCCTGATTCGCGAGGAGAGCGACCGTCAGATGGCCGCGCTCGCCCGCGAGGAGATCGAGGAGTTGGAAGGGCGGCAGGGGGAGATCGAACACGACCTTCGCATTGCGCTAATCCCTAAGGACCCGAACGATGAGAAGGGTGTGATCGTGGAGGTGCGCGCGGGCACTGGCGGCGAGGAGGCGGGACTTTTTGCCGCGGAGATGTACAGGATGTACACGCGGTACGCGCAGCGTCACAGCTGGGGCGTGGAGGTCATCAGCAGCACGGAGTCGGGGCTGGGAAGCATTCGCGAGATAGTCTTCCAGATCGACGGCGACGGCGCGTACAGCCAGCTCAAGCACGAGAGCGGCACTCACCGAGTGCAGCGCGTGCCGGTGACGGAGTCGAGCGGGAGGATCCACACGTCTGCGACGACGGTCGCGGTGCTGCCGGAGGCGGAGGAGATCGACGTGCAGATCGACCCGGACGACCTGGACATAGACGTCTTCCTGGCAGGCGGGCATGGCGGGCAGAGCGTGCAGAAGAACGCGACGGCGATCCGCATCACTCACAAGCCGTCGGGCATGGTCGTGCAGTGCCAGGACGAGCGTTCGCAGCTGAAGAACAAAGAGAAGGCGTTGTCCGTGCTCCGCTCCCGGCTGCTGGCGCAGGAGGTGGAGCGGCAGCAGGCGGAGATATCGCAGGACCGGAAGTCGCAGGTCGGCACCGGAGACCGGTCGGGCCGGGTACGTACGTACAACTTCCCTCAGGACCGCGTCACCGACCACAGGGTCGGGTACACGCGCCACAACCTCGAGGCGGTGCTGGACGGGGAGATCGACGACATCCTTCACCGGCTGGTCGAGGCTGAGCAAGCCCGGAACTTAGAGAACTTCGGGGCATGAGACTGCGGGAGGCCTGGGCGCGCTCCCGCAAACGACTGGAACGCGCCGCCATTCCCGACGCGGGCATCGAGGCGCAGGTACTTCTCCGCAACGCGCTTGGCCTAG
>JAPOPA010000032.1 GCA_026713145.1 Chloroflexota bacterium | reverse complement strand
GTCCGAAACGTCAAGCGCGAGGCCCCGGCTGTTCGAGAGTCGGGGCACGAGAACAGCTCGCGCGGGGGGGGCTTGGAGCCTAGTCAGGGCGGCATGGGGCCGCATCAAGTCAAGATCGTTCTGGTCAAGCGCGACCCTCGAATTGGGGTTCCCGTCGTCGTGAACAACGTCGAGTTCTGGGTTACGTACGAGTAGGTGTATGGGACCCGGGCAAGAAGACCCAACCCTCCACCTCACTGGATACCGGCCTTCGCCGGTATGACGGTTTTGCAAGGCAATCGTGCGACGGTAATGACGAGTCAGGCCGATACTTCGGGTTCTTCAGCCGTGCCTAATACAGGGCGTTTGCGAAGGGGTTGCGGTAGGTCCTGGTCGTCTCGTGGTCTTCGCCGAGAAGCTTGAAGACGGCGATGACGGCCTTTCGCGCGCCGTCGTCGTCGTAGTACCGGTTCCGGCGGATTATGTCGATGAGTCCCTCTAGCGCGGCCTCGGTCTTGCCCTCCCCGAGCAGGCGCACGGCTTCGAGGTAATCGGGCTTCACGGGAGCTTCGTCCAAGGCTTCCGGCGTGGCCGCGAGCAGGAAGAGGCGCGAGAGGGCCTTGATCGCCTCGGCGGTCTCAAAGCGATCGGACCCTAGAGGGATGCGGTCAGCCGTCTCGGCGGCCTTCGCTGGGTCGGAGTATAGCTCGACCTGCGCCATGAGGGCGATGCCGTGCTGGTCGTCCCGGTCGTATGTCAAGACCTCCGAGAGGAGGTAGTGTGCCTCGCCGAAGTTCCTTTCGGCCACCAGAGCCTCCGCACGCTTCAGGTGTTCGCGGAACTTGCTCGGCAGGGCTTTCTTGAGCCAGTCCACGATCACCTGCTCCGGCAGCGCGCCGACGAACTCGTCCTTCACCTCGCCGTCCACGAAGAGCTTGACGGCAGGGATGCTCGTGATCCGGAATTGGCGGGCGATGGCGGGGTGCTTCTCGGTATCGAGCTTGCGAAGCTCCCAGTCGTCGCCGTTCTCATCTGCGAGGCGCTCCAGGACGGGGCCGATGACCCTGCAAGGCCCGCACCACGCGGCCCAGAAGTCCACCAGCACCGGCTTTTCGCGGCTGCGCTCGATCACTTCCACTTCAAAGTTGTCGGAATCGAATCGTGACATCGCTCGACCTGTTGTGTAGTAGGTAGAAGAACTGAGTGTTGCTCAGGAAACCTCTGAGCATCGTATTCAACTTACTACTTTCTACTCACTGTTTTCTACTCTTTCCGTTTCCCTTCTTGGGGTTCGGATAACGACGAAGACCAGGGCGGCGCTGAGGTAGACGCCGATCAGGGGTATGAGCGCCCAGTAGTAACCGTCGGTCACGTCGCGGATCCTTCCGACGATGACGGGGGTTGCCATTGAACCGAGGCTCACGCAGAACGTAATCAGGCCTCGCAGAGTCGCGTAGGCGCCGCGTCCGAAGAAGTCGCCGATCATTGCCCACGTGAGACCCGCCGCGCCGTCCGTGATCGAAAACATCAGCGCGAAGATGATGACGACCCACACCTTGCCGGGCGCCAAGAGGAAGAAGAGCGCTCCCGCAGCGCCTACGATCATTCCGAACACGACGAGCAGGCGTTTTGGGAGCTTGTCGCCGAGCCATCCCATGAAGAGCCTCGTGCCTACGGCGGAGAAGGATATCGTTGCGATGGCGAACCCGCCCATGGCCTCGTCCAACCCCTTCCACACGAGCATGGGAACGATGTGGACGAGGATGCCTGCCTGGGCAGAGATCCTCAGCGTGATTCCGATGGCGAGCAACCAGTACGACACCGTTCGCGTCCCCTGCCGGAACGTGAAGTCTCGATAGGACAAGGCGTCGGATGACCGGCCTATTCTCCGGGGCGGTGGCTGTCCATCGGGATGCTGGCCGACATCCTCCGGCCTGTTGCGGATGAAGAGCGAGAGGGGAACGCCCACGAGAAGTATCGTCAGGCCCGACAGGGTCACTGCCCATCGCCAGCCCCACTCCAGCACGACGGCAGCCACGATGGGCGTCATGACCCCTCCGCCGAGGGCGATTCCCACAGAGATGATGCCAAAGGCCAGTCCCCGCCTTCGCACGAACCAAGCGTTGACGATGGCCCCGGCGGAGTTGTGGAAACCGGCATTGATGCCAAGGGCGATTATGCCGACGTAGATCAGGACGAAGCTCAGCAGGTCGCTGGCAAGCGGAAGGAGCAGGAAGCCGATGCCGGCGAGAGTCGCCCCGATCAGGGTCATGATCCTGGGGCCATACTTGTCGATCAGGTAGCCCGTGATAGGTGCTTGCACTCCGCCTTCGAGCGTGGCAAACCCGAAGATGAGGGAGGTGGTGGTATAGCTGAGGCCGAGATCGCGGGCAAGAGGAAGGAAGTAGACGGAGAAGCCACGCCCATAGAGGCCAGCCGCCAGGAAATTCATGGTCGCGGCTATGGCCGCGTATCGCCACCCGTGAAACGCACTGCCATCGCTCGAAGGGGGGCGGGGCAGTAGCGGGTTCAGCATACGAGCTGAATTATAGCCGATTTTGAGGGGCTATTGGGCAGCACGCAACGTTTCTACCGCCCCAAGGACAGCACCCAGATGGAGGCCGCGCCAGCCTGCCGCAGTTTCGCTGAGCACTCGACGACCGTGGCGCCGGTCGTGACAACATCGTCAATCAGCAGCACGCGCTTGCCAGCCACGTCCCCGACACACTCGAAAGCGCCAACAACGTTTTGCCTTCTTTCCTCCGGGGTCGTCATGGAGACTTGTGGTGGAGTGTTGCGGGTACGAGCGAGGACATCGGTTGCCATGGGAATGCGGGTGGATTTCGATATCTCACCGGCCAGGAGCTCCGATTGATTGTAGCCGCGTTCCCGCTCCCGACTGGAGTGCAAGGGAACGGGCACTATCACGTCGGCGGTGATCGATTCATCCGCAAGGTGGGCAGACATCATCTCGGCCAGACGGGGCGCGGAAGCGCGTACGTTCCGGTACTTGAGAGAGTATACGAGTTCCTGCAAGACCCCCGTCCAACGGTAAGGAGCGGTGATGCGATCGAAAGGCTGATTCGCCGACCGGCACCACGCGCAGAGTCGTGAACGGGAGGGCGCGGAGCAGAGACCGCATTGCGGCGGCTTCAGCCGGGGAATTGTGGCCTCGCACTCGTCGCAGAGGTACCCTCCCTCGCGTCCGCAACCCGCACAGGTACGGGGGAAGATTAGATCGAGCAATGGCCCTGCGGCGCGTGTCAGCAATTGCATGGGTCGGGATTGTACCTCACTTCGTGGCGGCGTCGATTCCCATATACAGGGTAATGGAATCTATTGTGGCCCCGTCTCGCCTGCTCTCACCTCCCGCAGTCAAGGGAATGGAGAGAGAATTACGATGAATTCTGAGTGGAGAGGAATACGTGGAGTGATATGGGCCTCAGGCACACTTCGGGGAAGGATAGCGTAGACTAAGCGGCCAAATCACGGTTGCTGGGATCTTCAAATGGGGGATTAAGAAATGGCGCACAGGGTTGGCGACTCGAGCTATCGGTATGAGCACGTGGAAGGTTGGGGGGAGTTTCCGACGGGGGGAGTAGTGTCGGACGTTGCCACTGACTCGGAGGACCGGGTGTATGCCTGCGTGCGGTTGAAGCAGGGGCCGGACGGGAATGAGGGGGAGATGTGGGTGTTCGACCGGGATGGAAGGCTCTTGGACCGGTGGGGGCACGACATCTTCACGGTGCCGCACGGGCTGTTTATCCACGACGACGTGCTGTATCACGCGGACGCGGGAGACCACACGGTGCGGAAGTTCACGCCGGACGGCAAGACGCTGATGGTTCTCGGCACCGAGGGCGAGCAGGGCCCTGAAGGGGAACCATTTCGGTCGCCTACAAACGCAACGATTGCGCCGTCCGGGGACCTGTACGTGTCGGACGGATACGAGCAGAACCGTTGTCACTGTTTCACATCGTCGGGCGAGTTGAAAGTGTCGTGGGGCCGGGGAGACGCCGTGTACTACCAGATGGCGGCGCACGGGGAAGTCACGGGTGAAGTTGGGGAGGGCCCAGGTGAGTTCAATCTGCCCCACGGGATCGTGACCGATTCATCGGGACTGGTGTACGTGGTCGATCGGGAGAACGGTCGGGTGCAGGTGTTCACGGCTGAGGGAGAGTACACCACGGAGTGGAATGACGTGCCGGGCGGTAACGACGCGGTTGTCGACGGTGACGGGGTGATGCACATCGCGACTGGTCACGGGGGGATTTTCTTGAAGTCGCTGGCGGGCGAGACGGTCGGGGTTTGGGGCGAGCGCGGGGAGGAGGCGGGCCGGTTCTCGGGGTATCCGCACGGTATATGGATTGATTCCAGTGGAGACGTGTACGTGGCGCAGGTTGGGGCGCAGCTGGCGCTGGACAAGTTTGCGCGGGTGTAGGACCTCGACGGTCAGGCCTGAAGGGGACCTCGCCGGTCGGGCGTGAAGGGGACCTCGCCGGTCAGGCGTGAGGAGGACCTCGCCGGTCGGGCGTGAGGAGGACCTCGCCGGTCGGGCGTGAGGAGGACCTCACCGGTCGGGCGTGAAGGGGACCTCGCCGGTCGGGCGTGAGGGGGACCTCGCCGGTCGGGCGTGAGGGGGATATTCACCACGGAGGGCGTAATGCCCTCACCCCAGCCCTCTCCCAGGACGGGAGAGGGGGTAAGAGTGGAGTTGGATTGAGTAAAGGGGGGAGATATGGCGGAAGATGAGGCGAAGTACAAGGTTGGGATGGTTGGTTGTGGGCGTCAGGGCACGCAGCATGCGCGGGGGTTTACGCTGCTGCCGGAGACGCGGGTGGTGGCGATTGCCGACCCCGACCCGGATAATTTGGCGCTGGCGTGCAGAAGGTTCGATGCGCGGGGGTATGCCACGGCGGAGGAGATGTACGAGAACGAGGACCTCGACATCGTGGACTGCGTGTTGCCGGTGAAGTACAACCCGGACATGGTGGTACTGGCAGCGGAGAGGTCTGGAGCGAAGGGAATCGTGTCGGAGAAGCCGATCGCGGCGAAGCTGTCGGATGCGGACCGGATGCTGGAGGCGTGCGTGTCGCGGGGGATACCGTGGCAGGGCGGGAACGTGAACCGAAGCATCAGCCAGATGTGGGAGGCGCGGGAGATGATTGAGGCGGGGGAGATCGGGGAGGTCGTGTCGATCAGCATGTTCCAGGCAATCACCCAGTGCGGAGCGCAGACGCTCGGCGTGGGGCACTTGTTCGTGGGTGACTCGGAGGTGGAGGAGGTCATCGGGTGGACGAACGGGGACCCGTTCGGGGCGGGCGACGAGGACTATAAGGGCATAGGAGGGCATATCCGGTACGCGAACGGGATCGAGTGTTTCGTGCATTCGAAGCCCGGCGCCGCGCGTGGTCTGATCGTCACGGGGAGCAAGGGCGTGTTCGTTACGGACATGTTTAACGGCAGGTTCTACAGGAGTGTCGAGAACGCGGGGCGCGATGTGCTATGGGGGTTGAAGCATGACGAGTCAAAGACGTTCAAGCCCTTCCGGAGGAGCTCGGATGGCGGGTACGATGATGACGGGTGGCTGTACCCGGGGGACAGGTTGATGGACTCGATGCGTTCGATCGTGGAGGCTATCGAACAAGGGATCGAGCCGAGGGCGAGCGGGACCATTCAGCACCGGTCGTTGGAGGTGGCGATGGCAATGCGGGAGTCGGCGCGTCGGGGCCGTGTGCCGGTGAGGCTGCCGCTGGAGGACCGGTCGCTGACGCTGATGCCTCAAAGGTACCGGTGGGACAACAAGAAGCTGCTGCACGGGGAGGAGTGGTACGCGGAGGAGATTGGACGGGCGACGAGGGGGTGAACAGGGGACTGGGTGCTAGGTTATGGGTGTTAGGTGGGGAAGATCGTGGATTCCTGCCTTCGCAGGAATGACGGGAGGGGGACGGAGCAGTGGTGGGGGCAGGTGGTATAATTTCGGGCGCGGTGGAAGGCCGCTATTCTGTGTTTAGAGGGATAGGATGGACTTGTCTTTGAGCGGCGAAGAGATGTACGGGTCGCTGGGGGTGTCGCCGATCATCAATGCTTCGGGGACGACTACGATGTGGGGAGGGTCGAGGCTGCGTCCGGAGGTGGCGGAGGTGATGGAGAAGACATCGAAGGTGATGGTCGATTTGGGGGAGCTGAACAGGGCGGCTGGGAAGGTGTTGGCGGAGATATGCGGTGCAGAGGCGGGAGTCGTGGTGAGCGGGTCGGGGGGCGGCCTGGTGATGCAGGCGGCGGCGGTTATCGCGGGGAAGGAACCGGCGAATATGGTGCGTCTGCCGGACACGACGGGGATGAAGGACGAAATCATCATTCACAGGAGTCACCGGTTCGGGTACGACCAGCTCTACCGGGCGGCGGGTGCGAAGTTCGTGGAAATCGGAGACGGTCGCAGGTGCTATCCGTGGCAGCTGGAGGCGGCGTTTACTGAGAACACGGCGGC
>JAPOPA010000033.1 GCA_026713145.1 Chloroflexota bacterium | reverse complement strand
TGATGGTCTTCTGCCCCTCGATGCGGAGGGGGTTGATGGAGTTTGCCAGGTAGAAGCGCTTGTCCTCGCTCAGGAGCCTGACGACCTCCATGCAGCCATCGAAGTCGGTGTCGAGAGCGAGAGTCAGCGCATTGTTGGCGAGCGGCTGCACGAGCTGCGATGTCGTGACCTTGTCCTTCGGGAGGAGGACGACGGACGGGATCCCCGCCGTGGCACAGTAGGCGGCGACGGCGGCAGACGTGTCGCCGGTTGAGGCGCAAATCACCGCGCGAATGTCCGCGCCCTCGTGGATCATCTGCTGGACGGCGGAAACGAGCACAGTCATTCCGAGGTCCTTGAACGACCCGGTGTGGCTGTTGCCCGACTGCTTGATCCAGAGGTCCTGGACGCCAATCAACTCCCCGAAGCGAATGGCCTGGAACAGGTTCGAGCCACCCTCGTATGTGGAGACGATGCTGGCGTCGTCGATCTGCGGGTAGACCCACTCCTTCTTGCCCCAGACGCCACTGCCGTAGGGGCACTGCGTGGTCATGTACCGGTCGTCGAAGAGCTTCATCCATGCCGCGCCGCTGCGGTTCTTGAGGGCATCGACATCGTGCTCGACCATGAGGAGTCCGTCGCACCTCGGACAGGTATAGACGATCTCGGTCAGAGACATCCGCTCGGAGCATTCGGGGTCGATGCACTGGAACCAGGAGCTATAGGGCATCACGCGCCTCCTCGATGAGTTCCGGTATCGGTCTGACGTGGCCGAGCCTCAACTGGACCACTTCTCCCAGGTGGTCTCAAGCTCGCCTTGCACCTTATTGTACTCCTTACCGAGTTTGGCTATCGCCTCAACGTCCTGGCGCTGGGTGGCGCCTTGAAGTCGCGACTCGATTCGAGCGAGACGCCCTTCGAGTTTGGCAATGATCTCCTCGTAATCGATCGGCGCGGGTTGCGGCGCAGCAGGAGAGTTGCGTGTGGAGGGGGACCCCTTTGACCGGCCCTTCTTCTTGGGTCGGACGACTACCCTCACGGCGGACTCTTCGCGCGTCTTTGCCCACTCCTCGAACGTGCCGTTGAATAGCCCCATCCGCCCTTCCTCAACGACGAGAAGCCGTGTCGCGAGGAGGGAAATGAGCGCGCGGTCGTGAGAGACGAACAGCAGCGCTCCTTCGTACTGCAGCAGCACCTGCTCAAGGGCCTCGCGGCTGGAGATGTCGAGGTGGGTGGTCGGCTCGTCCAGGACGAGGAAGTTCGGCTCCTCGAGTAGCAGACGGGCGAATGCGAGGCGAGTGCGCTCTCCGCCGCTCAGCACCGAGACGGTCTTGTACACGTCATCCCCGCTGAACAGGAAACTGCCAAGGTAGGTCCGGGCGTCCTCGGGGCTGAGATTCTTCACGTCGATGATCGCGTCGAGCACGGAGCGGCGCTCGGGCAGGTCGTACGTGCCCTGCCGCTGGAAGCCAATCTTGACGTTGTGGCCCAGAGACGCGCTACCGGCGAGGCCGGGCTCGAAACCGAGAACCGTGTGGAGGAAGGTCGTCTTTCCGATGCCGTTCGGTCCGATGATGGCCGTGCGGGATCCCCGTTCGAGGTTCACGTCTTCAATGTCCAACAGCTTGACGGGTCTGCCCCCCTCGTGGAATCCGACTTCAAGGCCTTGCGTCGTGAGAACGACGCGACCGGTCCGGGTCGCACTCGCGGCACCAAGGCTAATGGCCCTGTCGTTCGTGACTTCCTCGATGCGCTCCATCCGGTTCAGGCGCTTCTCACGGCCCAGCGCCTCTCGGGAACGCTGGCCGGCGCGGTAGCGCTCGATGAAGTCCTCCTGCTTCCTGATGAACTGCTGCTGCCGCACGTACTCGGTCTGCTGCCGTCGGTCGCGCTCGGCCTTCAGGTGGCGGTACTTGCTGTAGTTCCCCTTGTATGCGGAGATCTTGCCGTGGTTGATCTCCCAGATCTCGGTCGCGACCTGATCGAGGAAGTAGCGGTCATGCGAGACGACCACGAAGGCGTGCGAGGTCCGACGAAGGAAGCCCTCCAGCCAGCTGAGTCCGTCGAAGTCGAGGTAGTTGGTCGGCTCGTCGAGGATGAGCAAGTGCGGGTCTGCCAGAAGCGCCTTTGCCAGAGACGCGCGGGTGCGCTGGCCGCCGCTTGCCTCTTCGACGGGCACGTCGAGCGTTTCCATTTTCAGTCCCACGCCGGCGATGACTCGCTCCAGGCGATTCTCGTAGTCGTAGCCTCCCGCTGCCTCGTAGGCTTCGAGCATGTCCGAGTACCTGCGCTCGACGTCCCTCCGACCGTCATCGTCGGCCCTCTCGATGGCAGCGGCGCTCAGGGCGACCTCCGCCTCGATCCGCGTGATCTCGGCAAAGGCCTTCATCACTTCTTCACCCAGAGTCTCGGAGTCCATGTGCCGGGTCGTCTGCGGCACGTAGCCGATGCTGAGTCCACGACTGCGTCGGACGGAGCCGGAGCGGGGAGTCAGGTCTCCCACGAGCGTTTCCAGCAGGGTGGTCTTGCCCTGCCCATTCGGTCCTACGATGCCGACACGAGCGCGCTCGCTTATTTCAAGGGAGATACCCTCGAATACGTCGAGCTCAGCAAAGCTGACCGAGAGGTCGGAGGCGGTTATGAGAGGCATGACAGGCTAACGGGCGCGAGGGAAATCCACCATGGATTATACCTAACGAAAGGGCCTTCGGATATTCGCCTCACGACGTGCCGACGCCGATATACCGTTCAAGCCATTCAAGGAGGCGGTTGTAGTATTCGACGATCAGGGCTGGATGGCCCATCTTGCGGAAGCGGTGCGGGGAGCCAGGGAACCGGACGAACTCGACCGTCTTGCCGAGACGTTTGAGCGCGACGAAGTACTGCTCGCTCTGCTCGATGGGGCAGCGGAGGTCGTCCTCGCCGTGCAGCAGAAGGACGGGAGTCTGCACGTTGGCCGCATAGGAGATGGGTGAGTGATGCAGGAACTTGTCTCGCGCGCCGGTGTAGGGGCCTCCCCAGTTAATCTCGCCGAAGCTGGTGCCGATGTCGGAGGTGCGGTACATGCTGTGGAGGTTGGCGCACACCGCGCCGACGATGGCGGCCTTGAAGCGATGGTCGTGCCCGACTATCCAGCCGCTCATGAAGCCGCCGTAGCTGAATCCGTGTACGGCCATTCGTTCCTCGTCGACGTAGGGCTGTGCGGCCAACTCATCAACCGACGCGAGGATGTCTAGGTAGTCCTCGCCGCCCCAGTCGCCGAGGACGGCCTTCGTGAACTCCGGGCTGTAGGACGAGGAACCGCGCGGGTTCACGGATAGGACGATGTACCCGTTCGTGGCGAGGATCTGGTGCACGGGATCGAAGTTGTCCGTAAACCGGCCGTTCGGCCCGCCGTGGATGTCCAGCACCATCGGGTACTTCTTTGTATCGGCGAAGTCTGGAGGAAAAAGCACGCGCGACTCGATCTCGAAGTCACCTCGAGTGATCGTGAACTTCTCCATGCGGGCGGGCGAATGAGTCGCGATGAACTGTGTGCTGTACTTCGTTACCCCACGCTGTATGCCGGTGTCGAGATCGACATGGACCAACTCGGCGGGAGACCGAGGCGACTCGGCAACGAGAACGGCGCGAGAGGCAGTGGAATCGAATGCGGCGCTCTCGGAATTCATGCCACCACACGTGATGGTCTTGAAGTCGCTGCCGTCCGGACCGATGGTGCATACAAAATACTCGCCGCGATGCGCGCCGATGAATGTGATGCCGCGTTCGGCAGTCCATGACAAACCGCAGTCGGGTACGGGGGTGTGGATGCCGTCGGTGATCCGGCGAACGCCACCGTTGGAATCGAGGATGTATATCCACGCGGATCGCGGGTCCCACATGTCCGGGTCGTGGCACCCGATGGCTGATAGAGCCTTGCCGTCCGGCGACCAGGCGACCGCCCACACATAGGGGAGACTCTCAGACCACGAACATGGTTCGCCGTCGGGTGTCGAGACGACCTTGACCTGAGTTTGCGTGGTGAAGTCGCGTCCCTCGATGTCGTCGGAGATGAAGGCGATTGACTTACCGTCGGGCGACCACATGGGCGACCAATTGTCCCCCTCGCCTTGCGTGATCCGGCGGGCGTCCCCAGACTCCGCATCCACCAGGAATAGCTGCCGGAAGGCGTCGCCGGTGAAGCCCCGGTAGTCGTGGCGGTAGCGAATACGACGCACGACCCGGACATGCGGCATGCCGGAATCAGCATCATCGGGAGCGTCGGGATCGACGGGCGATACAACGGCGGCGCTGGCCCCGTTCGGTGAGAGCGCGAACTCCTCCACGCCGCCTGCGAGGTCGGTGACACGCTGAGGTTCTCCGCCGCCAAGGGGGATTGTCCAGACCTGCTTGTTGCCGTGATCGTCCGGGCGAAGAAACAGGACTCTCTCCGCGTCGATAACCGGCGCGGTGTCGGTCGGGCCCTCGGTCAGGACGGAAAGCTCGTCGAACGGGTGGTGTGATGTGACGATGCGCGAGTTACGCTCCATCGTGGAGCGGTCAATCGTGGTCTTGACGAACGCCAGAGCAGAGCCGTCGGCGGACAGTTGGGGCTGCGAGACTGAAGGGAGGTCAAAGATGTGGTCGGGAGCTATAGGGTGGGACAAGTTGACTCCTACGTTATAGGCTTTGGGTCTGGTGGGTGGCGCTCGTGCCACGTGGTCATCGACTGGTAGGCGGAGGCGAGGGAGAGGATGGTATTCTCGTCGTAAGGCCTGCCCATGAACTGAATCGAGGTCGGCAGGTCATCCTCCGAGAAGCCGGACGGCACGGTTACGGCGGGAAGACCGATCAAGTTGCCCAGCGAGTTCATCACGTCAGTGGCTCGCTCCTTGAAGCTCTTCACAAAGGGAAGGCCGAGTGGGATGGCGACGCCGGTCCGGCCGGGTC
>JAPOPA010000186.1 GCA_026713145.1 Chloroflexota bacterium | reverse complement strand
GGGGGTGGCCGGGGGGGAGGGGTAAGTTCAACGACGTGGTCCTGACGGGGGAGCGGGGGACCGACCTGGCGGCGGTCAAAACGGCGCTCGTTGCCGAGGCGGCGGAGCCCCACGCCGATACCGGCCTCGACCTGATGCGGACCGAGGACGACGCATCGTACCTCGCCCTCACCCGCGATCCCGAGGGGGACCAGCAGTTCTACAACGTCTTCGCGGTGATTCTCTTCGCGGGCGCGGCATTCGCATCTCTGAACTTTGCTGCCCGCATGGTGGAGACGCAGCGGCGCGAGATCGGCACGTCCATGGCCCTGGGCGAGAATCCGGTCGCGATAGCGGTGCGGCCACTGCTCGTCGGCGTCCAGATAGCATTGCTTGGCGTCGTTTTCGGCATAGGCATGGGGCTTCTGATTGCGATGCTCATGCAGGGAGTGTTGGAGAGTTTCGTCCCACTGCCCGTCTTCATCACGCCATTCCAGACGGGTATCTTCGCGGGTGTCGCGGCCGTCGGATTCCTGTTGCCGATCCTTGCCGTGCTGTGGCCCGTCTTCCGTGCAGTCCGGGTCCAGCCGGTGGATGCGATCAGGACGGGACATCTCGCCGCGCGCGGGGGAGGGCTCGCCCCGGCCATCAGCCGCCTCCCCCTGCCGGGGAGCAGCCTGAGGCGCATGCCGTTCCGAAACCTGATGAGGGCCCCAAGGCGCACGGTTCTGACTCTCTTCGCTCTAACCGCCGTGCTGGCGATACTCGTAAGCGTAGTGGGAATGACGGACTCGCTCCTTGCGACCCTGGCGGGGGGCGACGAGGAGCTCCTCCGCGGTGTGCCCGACCGTCTCATAGTGCGGCTCGACTCCTTCTATCCAGTCGATTCGCCCGAGGTGAACGGCATCATAAGCGGGGGTTCGCTCGGTGTGGCCGAGCCCGGGATCGTCCTCGGAGGGAGCGTGCAGGGCGCCGACGAGTCCGTCACCGTCGCCGTTCAGTACGCCGATCTGGAGGGCGGGGCCTGGAAGCCGACAGTCTTGGAGGGGACGTTGTCCAGCGGCAGGCCCGGCATCGTGCTCGCACGGAAGGCCGCGGAAGACCTCGGCGTCGGCGCAGGCGACAGCGTGACGCTGACGCTTCCGGTGCGGACGGGCCCCGACTCCTTCACCCTCGGCGAGAGCGCCGTCCCCGTGCTTGCCGTCCATCCTCACCCCCTCCGCTTCAACGCCTACATGGACATTCGCCACGCCGGCCAGGCCGGGCTTGAGGGGTTCGCCAACGTTGTCACCGGTGCACCGGCCTCCGGGAAGACCCTGAACGACGTCAAGCGGGCCCTGTTCGGCTCGCCGGGTGTGGCGACAGTAGAAGGGATAGCCGAAACGTCCCAGGCAGCCCAGGAAGTATTCGAGCAGTTCGCAAGCATCTTCATCATGATGCAGGTGTTCGTGCTCGGCCTCGCGCTACTGATCGCCTTCAACACCGCGAACATCAACTCGGACGAGCGCCAGCGCGACCACGCAACGATGTTCGCCTACGGCATACCCGTGCGGAGGGTGATCGGCATTTTGGCCATGGAAGGCCTGGTCCTCGGCATACTCGCCTCCATCCTGGGCATCGTACTCGGTTATGCCCTGCTACTCTGGATCATCATTGTGTTGGTCCCCGCCAGCTATCCCGACATGGGCGTCATACTCACGATTAACATACCCGCGTTGGCCGGCTTCCTTGGGGCAGGCATCGTGGTCGTCGCCCTGGCGCCCGCGCTCACCGTGCGCAAGCTCCAGAGGATGAACGTCCCGAGCACGCTTCGAGTGCTCGAATAAGCTGCTCTTTCCAGCCCTGCCGGGCCAGTTTGACTGTTCGGGACAACACCCCGAATTCCCTTTTTTCTCCTGTTCTCAATCTGTCTCGCTCAATTCTTGCCTGTCCGGGCACAGTGTTTGAAGCTGCTTCGGGGAGGCGCACACTACATTCGATGTGGTCATGAGACAGTTTGAGAGTATTTTGCATGACCGGAATTAATTCTCCTCCGTTCTAGAAGTGTCTCCCGCGGCTTCGTGGGACGGGTGCGCCGGACTGAATCCGTTTCTGCGACAGATCTATTGTAGGCCATACGTTCTTATGTTGCAAGTTGGAGAGGCACCCCAGAGAAGCGGGGGAAACACCCTCACCCCAGACTTCTCCCGCGAACAGTAGAGGGGGCTACACATGGGCCTCCCCGCGCCGCTGGCGGTTGTACGGGCAATCGGAGACTCGTATAGTTGAACCATAGGAGAACCAGACTACAGGACCACAACGGAGGACGTCTTGGCAGAGGAATTCGCGCATCCGGAAGCTATCGTGAGGACGGCGTGGGTGGCGGAACGGCTGGGGGACCCGTCCGTCGTGGTTGCGGAGATAGACTCGCATCTGGACGAGGCATATGCGACGGGCCACGTGCCCGGCGCGGTCGGTTGGGGCCTCCACACGGACATGGAACATGCCGTCCGCCGCGACATCCCGGACATGTTGCAGTTCGAGGCGTTGATGCGGCGTTCGGGCATCGAGCGAACTACGACGGTCGTGCTGTACGGTGACGGGAACAACCGCTCGGCGACGTGGGCGTTCTGGGTGATGAAATACTACGGGCACGATGACGTGCGCATCATGGACGGGGGGCGGACGAAGTGGGAGTTGGAGGGCAGACCGGTCGAGATTGTGGAGCCGGAGGTGGAACCTACTTTGTACCGGGCAAGCACGCCTGACTCGAATCTGAGAGCGATGAAGGAGTACGTCGTCGAGAGCCTGGATCGGACGGGAGTCCAGCTGCTCGACACACGCACGGTGGAGGAGTATACGGGGCAGCTAACGTCGGCACCCGGCACGCCGCAGCCGGACATTTACCGGAAGGGGCGGATACCGGGAGCCGTTCACGTCGCATGGGACGACGGCGCGGCACAGGACGGCAGGTTCAAGCCGGTCGATGACCTCCGCTCGATGTTCTCGGAGGCCGGTATCGAGGCGTCGGACGAGATCATCTCCTACTGCAGGTTGGGGGTACGCGCGTCCTACAGCTGGTTCATCCTTAAATACATGCTCGGCTACGACGACGTGCGGGTGTACGATGGGTCTTGGACGGAGTGGGGCAACTCGGCGGGCGTCCCGATCGAAAAGGACGAGCCCGTCTGACGCCACCCCTAAGGAAAAGGAGCAGCGCGCATGCGGCAGTGTGGTGTTTGCGGAACTCAGGCAGGTGAGAATACCCGGTTCTGCCCGACGTGCGGAAGCGAGATGCGATCCGAACTGGAGAGCGTCGATGCGGGCGAGGACGCCCCCTACGAGAGCGCCGAGCGAGTGAAATTCTGCACACAATGTGGAGCTGTGCTGGACCCCGGGAACAGGTTCTGCGGCGCGTGCGGGGCGGGTGTCTGGGAGGGGGCGAGGAGCGCGATTCCGAGCGGACATTCGTTCCTCGACGACCCCGTAACCATGTCGACACTCTGCCACCTCAGCGCGTTTGCCTCCTTCTTCATGCCGCTAGGCAACATCGTCGGACCGCTTGTGATCTGGCTCCTGAGGAAGGATGTTCTGCCGTCCGTAGACAAGCACGGTAAGGCTGCGCTGAATTTCAACATCAGCATCGCCATCTATGCGGCAATCGGCATGGCGGTCAGCGTGGCGCTGATGCTGGTGGTCATAGGATTCCTGCTCATTTTCGTCGTGATTGCCGTGGTCTTCGTGTTGTGGCTGGTCGCGACCGTCATTGCGTCGGTAAAGGCAGGCAACGGCGAGTTCTGGGACTACCCATTGAGCATCCGATTCCTGCGGTGAGCTAAGGACGGTCGGCACCCAGAGCGGCTACCACAGTTAGATAGGGCCTATCCTTGAGCAATTCGAGTCCCCGTGATAGGCTACCGCGCACTCTGATTTCGGGTGTGCATACGCATGACCGTTCGTCCAGAAGACCAGAGCGCCGAGCCGATCACCTGGGGCAAGGTCATCGACAACCGCAAGTGCATCGGCTGTCACGCCTGCACCGTCGCGTGCAAGCAGGAACACGACGTTCCCCTTGGCGTGAACCGCACGTACGTCAAGCAGGTTGAGGTCGGGAGATACCCGAACGTCCGCCGTCACTTCCAGGTCACCCGCTGCAACCAGTGCGCCGACGCTCCTTGCGTGGAGATCTGCCCCACGACGGCGATGTACCAGCGGCCGGACGGCATCGTGGACTTCGACCGTTCGAGGTGTATCGGCTGTCAAGCGTGTATGGCGGCGTGTCCATACGACGCCATCTACATCGATCCGGAATCGCACAGCGCTGAGAAATGTAACTTCTGTACGAATCGGATCGACCGAGGACTACAACCCGCCTGCGTAACGGTCTGCCCTACGCAGGCGATTTTTGTTGGGAACCTCGAAGACCCCGTTTCGAACGTCTCGAACCTCATTGCGAGGGAGAAGGTCGAGGTGCGGCGGCCCGAGAAGAACACCAACCCGAAGGTGTTCTATGTCGACGCTACGGGTCCGACGCTCGATCCGGCGGCGGCGGCGTTCAAGGGCTACTTCAGCCAGTCGCAGCCAATCGACACACAGGTCGCTCCCGGCAGACCGTCGCCCACGAGCGCGAATGACCCGTCGTCCAGTCACGCCGCGGCCATTCTTGCGTACGACAACCCACACCGAGCACCGTGGAATTGGATCGTCTCGGCGTACACGTGGACGAAATCGATATCGGCGGGACTGGTCATGGTGGTCGCGGCGATGGGGCTTCTCGGATACGATCTAAGGTTCGGGGGGCTAGGAGGAAGCGGCGTGGAGCTGACGGCTGTCGCTGCCGCCGCCCTCCTGCTTGCGGTTACCGCGGGGCTGCTTGTGCTCGATCTGCATCATCCCGAACGGTTCGTGTACACGCTGCTGAAGCCCCAGTGGAGGTCGTGGGTGACGCGGGGGGCATACATCATCACGGCTTACGGCGCCTTTCTGATCGTTTACGCGTCGGCGGCGCTCGCGGACGTGGGCGGCGGCTTAATGGCCGGGGTGCGTTTGATAGCAGTCTTTCTGGCTCTCGCTGCAGGCGTGTACACGGCGTTCCTGTTCGGCCAGGCGAAGGGGCGGGACCTGTGGCAGGACCCGGGGCTGCCTGCACACTTCTTCGTGCGCACGGCGCTGGCGGGGGTCGCCGCGCTCAGTCTAATCGCGTCCCATGGCGGATTTAGCGTGAACCCGACGATATTCCACTGGGGCATCCTCATCGCGCTGGTCCTGCACGGGGCGTTCATGATCGGGCATGTGGCGAGAAGTCGTGCGGGCACGTCCGAGGCGACGCGCAACATGGTGCTTGGTCCGTATAGAGTCTACTTTTGGGGCAGCTTCCTGATCGGAGTCGCCGTTCCGGCCGCGATCATGGCACGAGACGCTTGGCATTCTGCGTCGGACACGACCACGGTCATGTTTGCGGTGTTCACGAAAGCACCCATCTTCAACTTCTCCTCAACAGACATCGATCTGGTGGCTGCGTCCGTCATGGCCCTTGTCGGGCTTGCGCTGTACGAGCACGCATACGTTCAGGCGGGGCAGTCGGTCCCGCAGAGCTGAAACTAATGACATCAACCGGCCACATTCCGCTCGATCACTTGCACACCCCCGCAGGCGGGGGACTGTCGAGCTTCCCGTCTCCCGATGAGTGGGACGACTGGGTGGACTATGGTCCCAATGATCTGCCGGACAGCGAGGAGCGTCACTACGCTCTCGTGCCGACGGTGTGCTTCAACTGTGAGGCTGCGTGCGGGCTGCTTGCCTACGTGGACAAGCAGAGCCACGAAATCCACAAGATCGAGGGGCATCCGCTGCACCCGGGCAGCCGCGGGCGGAACTGTCCGAAGGGGCCCGCCACCCTCAACCAGGTGAATAATCCCGACCGCATCCTGAAGCCGCTCAAGCGCGTGGGAAACCGGGGCGACGGCCAGTGGGCAGAGGTCTCGTGGGACGAGGCGCTGGACGACATCGCAGGCCGCATCCGGGCCGCCATCCAGGAGGACAGGCGCGACGAGGTGGTCTACCACGTGGGACGTCCGGGAGAGGACGGGTACACTGAGCGGGTCATCGCGGCATGGGGGGTGGACGGCCACAACTCGCACACCAACGTGTGCTCGTCGGCGGCAAGGACGGGATACTCCTTTTGGATGGGCATGGACCGTCCGAACCCCGACTACGAGCACGCGAAGTTCATCCTGCTCATGTCGTCCCACCTCGAATCGGGGCACTACTTCAATCCGCACGCCCAGCGGATCGTCGACTCGAAGCTGCGCGGCACGAAGGTCGCGGTGGTGGACACGAGGCTCTCCAACACGGCGTCGCAGGCGGACATCTGGCTCTCGCCGAATCCCGGCACCGAGGCGGCGATGCTGCTCGCGATGGCGAACTACCTGATCCAGAACGACCTGTTCGATGCCGAGTTCGTGCGGAGGTGGGTCAACTGGCAGGACCTCCTCGAAGACTGGGACTACCTCGAATTCCTCAAGAAGGACGGCGCGATCGAGGCCGTCCCGAAGGGCGAGTCGTTCGATGACTTCGTTGAGCTGCTCAAGCAGATGTACTGGCAGTACACGCCTGAGTGGGCGGAGGAGGAGTCGGGTGTGCCCGCGGAGGCCATCGTGGCGGTGGCAGACGAGATCGCTCGCGCGGGGACGGCGTTCGCCTCGCATATCTGGCGCAACGCTGCGGCGGGGCACCTCGGCGGGTGGATGATCACGCGGTGCCTGTTCTTCCTGAACGTGCTGACGGGCTCGGTCGCTACGAAGGGCGGGACCATCCCGAACTCGTGGACGAAGTTCGTTCCCAAGCCGCACACGATACCCTCGCCGATCAAGACGTGGAACGAAAACCACTGGCCGCTGGAGTTTCCCCTGGCCCACTTCGAAATGAGCTTCCTGCTGCCGCACATCCTCAAGGACAACGGCAGCACCATCGACGTGTACTTCACGCGAGTGTACAACCCGGTGTGGACGAACCCGGACGGCACGTCGTGGGTGGAGATGCTGGAGGACGACCGTGTAGGTCTGCACGTGGCGCTGACGCCGGTGTGGAGCGAGACGGCTCAGTGGGCCGACTATGTGCTGCCGACCGGGTTGGGGCCGGAGCGGCACGATCTTCACTCGCTGGAGACGCACGCCTCGCAGTGGATCGGGTGGCGGCAGCCGGTGATCCGCGCGCTGAAGGAGAAGCTGGGGCACGACGTTGCCGACACCCGCGACGCCAATCCCGGCGACGTGTGGGAGGAGAACGAGTTCTGGATCGAGCTGTCGTGGCGGATCGACCCGGACGGCTCGATGGGCATCAGGCGGCACTTCGAGTCCCCCTTCCGGCCTGGGGAGAAGATCACCGTCAACGACTATTACCGGCACATCTTCGAGAACGGCGTTCCCGGCCTGCCGGAGAAGGCGGCGGACGAGGGTCTGACGCCGTTCGAATACATGCGGAAGTACGCGGCGTACGAGGTGACGACCGACGTTTATGACGAGCACGAGTGTCCGGTCGACGAGAGCATCCTGAACGACCCGATGATCATCGACGAGGACACCGGCCTCATCTGGTGCGCGCAGCCGGGCGGGGACGCGAACAACAGGCCCTATCCGGGGCCTTTCAGGGACGAGAGCGGGAAGATCCGCATTGGCATCGAGATGGACGGGAGGCGGCTGATGGGGTTCCCGACGCCGTCCGCGCGGCTGGAGTTCTACTCGCCGACGCTGAAGGAGTGGGGATGGCCGCAGTACGCGGTGCCGCGCTATCCGAGAGACGAGGCCGAGCGGGAGCGCATGGAGCACATCGTCAGCCAGGTGCATCCCTCGAAGCTCGACCACGACGCGAACGAGTACGATCTGCTGCCGACGTTCCGGCTGCCGAACCTGATCCACAGCCGGACGAACGGGGCGAAGTGGCTGTACGAGATCGCGCACATCAACCCCGTGTGGATCAATCCCGTCGACGCTCGGCGCATGGGCGTGGAGACGGGCGACCTCGTGAAGGTGGAGACGGAGATAGGGTCGTTCGTCGACCGGGTGTGGGTTACGGAGTCGATCAGGCCGGGCGTGGTGGCGTGCTCGCACCACATGGGACGTTGGAGGCGGTTCGAAGAGCACGGGAGCGACCGGTGGAACTCCGCCGTGGTCGATCTATCCAAGGACGGCGACGAGTGGCAGATGCGGCAGCGGCATGGCGTCACGACGTGGAAGTCATCGGACCCCGACTCAGAGCGGCTGTGGTGGTCGGACGGGGGAGTGCACCAGAACCTGATCATGCCGGTGCAGCCCGACCCGATCAGCGGTCAGCACTGCTGGCACCAGAAGGTGCGGGTCACGAAGGCAGGCCCTCAAGACAAGTACGGTGACGTGAAGGTCGACTCGGAGAAGTCCCACCAGGTGTACAAGCGCTGGCTCGAGCTCTGCCGTCCGGCCCCCGGCCCCGACGGGACGCGCCGGCCGTACTGGCTGCTCCGCCCGATCAAGCCCACGCAGGAGACGTATCGGGTGTGAGGTGATTCACCGCAGAGGGCGCGGTGGGAGTCAGGTAAAAGTCCTCTTTTTGTTGCATGGTGTTGCATTTTGTTGCATTTCCGCTATGGGACGTGGCCCGTGGCTCTTCGGCGGCGGGGGCGGCCCTCACCCTAGCCCTCTCCCACGACGAGAGAGGGGATAAGAGGATTCACCACAGAAGGCGCGGAGATCGCGGAGCCGAAGGAAGAAAGTTAGGCAACCCGCAGTCCCCGTATACTCCCCGAACTCTATCCACCCCGAGGTGTAGGCCGGTATCACGGGGCGTGGTTGGAGCGAATGGCCTCGAGGTCGCCCTCCCATCCGATGCCACGAAGGGAGCGGGCCTTCTCGACGGAGGCGGCCTCGGCAGCCAGCATTCGCAGCGCGAGGTTGATCGCCTCGCCTTTGGCGGCGAGCCGGTAGCGCCGCATGACCTCGGCGCATGCCTGTTCGTCGTTGTTTTCGTTGGTGTTAGTCATAGGTCTAGCGTACACCTTCGAGGTGAGGACCGACAAAAGCGGGGAGGCGCGCGCTCAGTGTTGGTTGCTCCGTCCGACCAAGCCCGGGACGGAGGCGTTGCGGGTGAGAGGGGGTTCACCTCAGAGGGCGCGGAGACCACGGAGGGGGTCAGGTGAAAGTCCTGCTTTTGTTGCATGGCGTTGCATTTTGTTGCATTTCCGCTATGGGACGTGGCCCGTGACTCTTGGGCGGCGGGGTCATCACCCTCACCCCCGTATCAAGTACGGGGCAGGCTCTAGCCACCGTATCGAGTACGGGGCAGGCTCTCTCCCACGACGGGAGAGGGGAAAAGCGGAATCACCGCAGATGGCGTGGGGCGGCAGTCAGGAGAAAGTCCTTGTTTTTGTTGCATGGTGTTGCATTTTGTTGCATTTCCGCTATGGGACGTGGCCCGTGAATCTTCGGCGGCGGAGTCATCACCCTCACCCCCGTATCAAGTACGGGGCAGGCTCTCTCCCACGACGGGAGAGGGGATAAGAGGGTTCACCGCAGAGGGCGCGGGGCGGCAGTCAGGAGAAAGTCCTCTTTTTGTTGCATGGTGTTGCATTTTGTTGCATTTCCGCTGTGGGGCGTGGCCCGTGGCTCTTCGGCGGCGGAGTCATCACCCTCACCCTAGCCCTCTCCCACGACGGAGGCTGTCTCATAAGTAGGTTATCTTG
>JAPOPA010000034.1 GCA_026713145.1 Chloroflexota bacterium | reverse complement strand
TTTGTCAGAGATATGCGTGCGTCGCTATAGCCGCCCTCGGTAAGCCCGTACTTTGCCGACGAATTGAGTTTCATCATGAACGCACTACTTGAAGGCGTGGTACCCATAGATTTGGCAAGCCGTACCCTGTCAAACGGCAATCCCGCATTCCTTTCATGTATGGAGCGCGTGATCTCCAAGACATCTTCGAGTCTGTGTTGAGGATATGGGCGCGAGACGCGGGTGCGTCTCTTTACTGTTGCCGGCGCTACGTCAACCATAGGTCACCTTCCTGAAAATACAGAAAAGGTATTTCATTATATTTTCAAGAGCACTGAAAAATGTGTCTAAGAGTTGAATGTGACAAGAAAAGGCCAGTTCACCTTTTCAGAAAACGTTATCATGAGGCAACAGGCTGGTCAATACACCACACGATGATACGAGGAGAAGATTGTTGAACTGCGAGTTACAACACTAGCTCTGCAAGATAACCCATTGGCCAGCATGTCGTTGAATTCCATAACGGTCTCTCAAGCCTGCAAACGTCCAGTGCGTTCGTATTGGCGTCGGTGGCTGAGAAGACCTAAGACGTACGTGATACCATGACTGCACAGGGCTTGTGGGGCCACGAGAAAGGATATTTCTTCGAAATGTACCTGAATCATCAGGCAACAAAGACATTCACCATTTTCATTCTCACTCTAGTCCTGGTGATTGGTCTCGCGTGTGGCGGAGGAGACGACTCATCATCTCAATCGTCCGCCGGTGCCCTACCCGCTCAGCCGACGCCGGACTTGGAGAAGATTGTCGAAGAAATCGTCGCCAAGATGCATGAGGACGCATCGGCCGAGGAGATCCAAGAGCTGGTGCGGGATACAGTATCGGACGCCATTGAGGTTCATGATAATTCCACGGACGCCCCGGTGTTCCCAAACGTCGTCGTCCACGAGGATGAAATTGTTGCTCCTCAACACGTGCCCACTGAGCTTGACGTAATTTGGGAGGCATGGGAGCACCTTAACCGTGACTTCGTAGAGCGAGAGAAGCTCGATCCTGAGTTAGCGACGGAATTCGCGATCAGGGGCATCACAAGCACCCTGGGTGATCCTCAGACCTCATACGTGCGCAAAGAGGTACTTGCAGGGCAGTTCGGCGACGTGTTCGAGGGGGAGTTCCAGGGTATCGGGGCCTTCGTCCAAATGAACGCGAGAGGGAGCCTCGTAATCGTATCTCCCATCGAAGGCGGTCCCGCCGATCTGGCCGGGATCAGGGCAGGCGACATCATCCTTGAGGTGGACGGAGAGAGCCTAGAGGGTCTTTCTACGCTGGAAGCGGTTTCTAAGATTCGAGGTCCGCAGGACAGCATCGCACGGCTCTTGGTGAAGAAACTGGGGGAGATCGACCCCGTGCTTGTAGAAATCAAGCGCGCGGTAGTTCCTTTGACAAGCGTGCGACTCCGAAGCGAGCCTGGCGACAAGTTCATGCACATCCGCCTCACGGACTTTTATCCTCAGACCGCCGACAAGTTGCGCGACGTGATCGACCGAGAGATACAGGCGGGTGCCGAGGGACTGGTCCTTGACCTCCGGAGCAACGGCGGCGGTCTGCTCTCAGCCGCAGTCGACGTTGCCAGCCTCTTCATCGAAGACGGCTTGGCGCTGTACGTGGTGGACGCGAACAACCGTCGTACCGACTACAATATTGACACCGAGGGTCGGGAGTTCCTTACCGACATTCCTATGGTTGTTCTCATCAATGAGGGAAGTGCCAGCGCGTCGGAAATTCTTGCTGGCGCCCTCCAGGATCATGACCGAGCGAAGCTCATCGGCGACACTTCATTTGGCAAGGGTAGTGTCAATTGGCTTCGGCGCCTCAGTAACGGGGCAGGGCTCTATATTACCGTCGCGCACTGGTACACACCGGACGGCAGACGCATACAGGGCGAAGGTGTTGCTCCGGATATCGAAGTCACCAGTCGTGACGCACAGAAAGCCGATGTAGATCAGCTTAACCGGGCCATTGAAGAACTGGAGTCCATGACAGGCGGCGGCTCATTCGACTTGAGTGGGGGCTCGTAAGGACCATCTCCATGGACGGCAACAGATCAATCGCCGTCAATCGCAAGGCACGGTACGAGTACGACATCCTCGATAGCATCGAGGCAGGTCTCGTGCTGGTGGGGACTGAGATCAAGGCGATCAGGGAGGGGCGCGCCAACTTCAGTGACTCTTACGCCCGTCCTGAGAACGGCGAGATCTGGCTGATGAACGCCCACATCTCGCAGTACTCGGCGTCTGGAGGACAGAACGACCATGATCCCAAGCGTCCACGCAAGCTGCTCCTGCACAAGGAACAGATTGTCCGGCTTACACGGCAAGTGGACGAGCGCGGTCTGACCCTGGTGCCCCTGAAACTCTACCTCAAACGGCAGAGGGCAAAGGTGCAGTTAGGTGTGGCGAGAGGACGGAAGCGGCATGACAAGCGCAGGGCTATCATCGACCGCGAGCGGGAGAAGGAAGCCCGAATGGCCGTCCGCCACGGAAGTTAAACGATACGGGCCAGAGCAGTTCGCCGCTCCGGCCCGTGCGGAAGGTCCTTAGAGATTCTTCAAGCCTAGTTGTTGCTGGAAGGATACCCCACCCTCTTGACCTCGATGGTCTCGCCTGGTGCAAGCGCGACCCGATGCACGTTGATGCCGAGCTTGAGCAGCCAGTAGCCAAGAGTGGCCTTGCTCACGCCCAGCTCGTCGGCTGTGGCAGTTAGGCCATACTCCGTCACCATCTGGGGCAACATCTTCTCCAGAGGCTGCTGAAACTTCTCCTCGACCGCGATCATCTTCTTGGTTTTTCTCCTCATCATCACTCCTCCCACAAGGTACTGTAGTCTCATGCTAAGCCTCCGACAATTGCGGTGTCAATTCGTTTTCTATCACTTTTCCAAGAATTTCAGAGGGTTTCACGCTCAGAAACAAACCAATCCTTTGTCCATCTCCTCGGATAGGTCTTCTCTGCAGTAGAGTTTGAGATTCTGCCTACAGGCCATTCGTAGGGCCCTAAGTATATGACTTTACACGCAAATTACTTGTTGTGCTGTTGATAAAACTGCCTCTTACTAGCAGGCGCCAGGCTATTCTGTTAGCCTCCGAATGTACTCATAGGGTGAGGTGTGCAACCCGGTGTTAGGACTGTTTAGAGAAATTCGATCTCAGCATGGGAGAGAGCACGCGACCGTTGCAGTGCTGCTCAAACGAGGCGTCCGCCCTCCCCTAGCGGGGAACGCTACCCCGGGAGGGTTCCTTCTCTACAGCCGAGCATCGACGGAGGAGGTCAGGGAGGCCGCGGAGGAGGCGCTTCGGCGGCTCGAGTCCGGTGAGCGCGATTTGGCCGTCTCTCCATACTGTGGGACGAACATCCTCGTCGCAGCTCTCATGGCCCTCGGGGTGTCCTCTGTACTTCGGTGGCGCTCGAAGAGTGCTATGAAGGCGATGTCCTCCATGATGCTCGGCATTATGGTTGCGCTGATATTAAGGAGACGGGTCGGCGAGCTCGTCCAAGAACATCTCACTACCCTACCCGACTCGGACGGCGTGTCGGTACGGCAGATCAAATGCCTTCGCCTAGGTGGCATGACCATCCACTGGGTGGGTACGGGACCGGCCTCGCCCTGACTTGATTGCCTCACGTTCGCATTGCTACACTTGCAGGTGGCGTTTGTCCCTGTAGCTCAGTTGGACAGAGCGGCTGCCTTCTAAGCAGCGGGTCGCGGGTTCGAATCCTGCCAGGGACGCCACTGCCTCTCACTCTTGATCCTTCACCTGCGTTTCCTGCAATGTGTTGTCTTGTGTGGTCCATTGGTCAGATTGCAAGACTTGGTCGTTCCTTTGCGTGACTACAGGCTTGGAGTCGGAAGTAAATATATGCAGTTAAGGGAAGGCGTCTAGCAAGCCAGCCGAAAGCGTTCGAGATGATCTCATCGATCCGTTTATGGCATTGCCACCCTTCGACACCCTTTCAAGCAGATGCGGATACTTCATGCGGAATCTCCTCTCGGGGAGGGAAGATAGTAGATAACTGTCGGGTAGTTACTTGCACGTCTGCGAGGGGCGCTACTCGGGGTGAGTGAGTTTCCCCGAATGCTATCATTCCCGCAGATGATCCCCGGTTCAAACCAATTCCGAAACTCTGTGGTCGGCGAGCGCGGTCTCGACCCTATGCAAAATCGTTCTCAGGAGGGTCTGGGCGCGATCGCCTGAGTAGTCGAATGCTCCCCCTACCCTAACGGTTCGCAGCAAGTTTGCCGCGATGGAGAGCCGGTAGTCTTCCAAGCACGACTCGAAATCGTACCCGCGGACTCCGTGTTCCTCGAGGACGGAGTGGTAAAGCTTCAGCAACTCGGATTCTATGATCCTGCGCTCGTTGGGGTCGATGCAATAGACGATGAAGTAGGCCATGTCCGCGACGCTGCGACCTATCGAGGGGGCCTGCCAGTCGATGACCGTGGGCCCTCGACCGCTTCCGTCGAACGCCAGATTGTCGAGGCGGCAGTCGCCGTGGAGGACAGTGCGTGGGGGCCGGCTAAGCTCCTGCCTGATGTGGGCCAGGCTGCCGCCCAGGCGATTGATGAGGCCAACGGTTGAAGGCCGTAGGTACTCGCCCCACGTGGAGAGGAAAGGGCCTATGGCCTGCCGAAATGCACGTTGGCGCGCTTCAGCGTCCTGACCGTATTCGGGAAGCCAGTCCAGATCGATCAGGCGAGGGCTTTCCCAGAATTCGGCGTGGAACGCAGCGATTGCTCGAATGGCAGAGTTGATGTCCTCGCGTAGAGGAGTACCCACGTTGTCCCCGAACCGGGCGGGCGCCAGGTCC
>JAPOPA010000184.1 GCA_026713145.1 Chloroflexota bacterium | reverse complement strand
TTTTGCTGGGGCGGTGTGATGAACGTCTGGGTCGGGTCGTTGGACGCGATCGAAGAGGCGCGGCCTGTCACGGAGGACAAGGGCAGCGGGATCAGGATTCATTTCTGGACTTACAATCCTTGCTACGTGATGTATTTGCAGGATCGTGACGGCGACGAGAACTGGCATGCTTATGTCGTTAATGTCGAGACAGGGGAGAGCCGGGACCTGACGCCGTTTGACGGAGTGCAGGCCATTCCAAAGGAAAGCTCTCCGAAATTTCCGGATGAGGTGCTGATAGCGATCAACAATAGGGAGCCTCGACTCCACGACCTGTATAGGGTGAACATTCTGACGGGAGCGTCGGAACTTATCGTCAAGAATGACTTTGGAGCGGCCGACATCATGTCGGACCGGGACCTTCGTCCTCGGTTGGCTGCGGTACTCACGCCAGATGGTGGGAGTGACGTCCTTTCGTTTTCCGAGTCCGGGGAGCGGGAGACAACGATGCGGATCGACGTCGAGGACGACATAACGACGTGGCCGCTCTATTTCGACGTTGACGGTCGCATTCTGTACGTGTACGACAGCCGGGGTCGTGACACCTCGGCGCTGATGGCCGTGGATACGGAGACGGGCGAGGTGAAGGAACTGGCCGTGGCCGCTAGGGTGGATGTAGGGGAAACCATCCAGCATCCTGTGACGGGGCGACCGCAGGCGGTCGGGTTCGAGTATGAGCGATTGGGGTGGAAGGTTCTTGACGATTCGATAGCCGCGGACATCGATCAGATTGATGACAAAGACAAGGGGGACTTCAACGTACGATCCAGGACGCTGGAAGACCGGAAGTGGCTGATCGAGTATGTGAAGGATGACAGGCCGAAGACCTACTATCTATACGAGCGAGAGAAAAGGGAGTTGCAGTACCTGTTCTCAGATCGTCCGGAGCTCGAATCGGCCTCACTTGCCTCGATGTGCAGCGCGATTGTGAAGTCGAGAGACGGACTCGATCTCATGGTGTACTACACGTTGCCGGTAGGGTCGACGATTGGAGACCCCGAGCGTCCGTCGAGTCCACTGCCGATGGTGCTGCGTGTTCACGGCGGACCAACCGGAAGGGACAGTTGGGGATACGACGATGAGCATCAGCTTCTGGCAAATCGAGGCTATGCGGTGTTGAGCGTGAACTTTCGAGGCTCCACGGGCTTTGGGAAGGGGTTCACTAACGCAGGCAACCTGGAGTGGGGTGGAGCGATGCACGACGACCTCATCGACGCGGTTGCATGGGCAGTGGAGGAAGGAATTGCAGACCCAGACCGTGTGGCGATTATGGGAGGCAGCTATGGGGGATATGCAGTTTTGGTTGGGCTTACGTTCACGCCTGAGGTGTTCGCGTGCGGAGTCGACATGGTCGGGATATCGAACCTGAACACGTTCCTGGACAATGTGCCGCCTTACTGGAAACCGATCATGACGCATTTTCGGATCAGGGTCGGGGACAACAAGACCGAAGAGGGCAGGCGGTTTTTGGCGGAGCGGTCGCCGATCTCCCGGGTTGACAGCTTCGTGCGGCCGCTGCTGATAGGGCAGGGGGCGAACGATCCACGTGTCACGCAGGCGGAGTCGGACCAGATCGTGGACGCCATGAAGGATCGCGGAATTCCCGTGACCTACTTGCTGTACCCGGATGAGGGCCATGGGTTCGCGCGACCGGAGAATAATCTTTCGTATATGGCGGTGGCAGAGGCGTTCTTGGCCAAGTGTCTGGGCGGGAAATACGAGCCGATAGGGGACGATTTTCAAGGGTCGTCGGTACAGGTGCTCGAAGGGGCGGGCGATGTTCCGGGATTGGCGGAGGAGTTGGCCATCGCAGACAGCACTACTTGAACTGGCTCACCTACGTGTTGAGGATACCAATGCGAAAATCCTGCGTCTGGTAGTGCACAGATTGGAGCGAAATGTCAGTCGCGGAGGCTGCGGCCCGTGAGGTTGAGGAAGACCTGCTCCAGCGTGACTTCGTCGGGGTCGCCGATTGCGGACTTGAGCCCTTCCGGCGAGTCCAGCGCGATGAGCTGGCCGTGGTCCATCACCGCGATGTTGTCGCACAGCCGGTCGGCCTCCTCCATGTAGTGCGTGGTGTAGAGCACGGTCATGCCCTCGTCCCGGAGCCGGAGGATTGTGTCGAAGATGTGGTTGCGGGACTGCGGGTCGACCCCCACGGTGGGCTCGTCCAAGAATAGAAGCTGCGGCCTGCTCATCAGGGCCGCTGCGAGGGTGACCCGCCGCTTCATGCCGCCGGAAAACTTGCCCACGGCGTCCGACGCGCGGTCGAGAAGTCCGACGAACTCCAGGTTCTCGGCGGCGGCATCCTTTGCCTGACTGCCGCCGAGCCCGGCCATCCGTCCGAAGAAGACGAGGTTGTCCCTGGCCGACAACTCTTGGTAGAGGGCAAGCTCCTGGGGGCAGACGCCGATGATCTTTCGCACCTCGTCTGCCTCCCGCAGCACTGAGTGGGCACCGATGGTCACGTCACCCGCGTCGGGCGCCAGCACGGTGGAGAGCATCCTGATCGTGGTAGTCTTGCCAGCGCCATTGGGGCCCAGCAGCCCGAATATCTCCTGCCGTCCGATGGAGAAGGAAACATCGTTCACAACCGGTGCGCCGTCAAAGCTCTTGCTGAGGCCCGTGGCGGTGAGGAAGCCGTTGTCCTCGTGAGTGGGATTGGTCGTGGGATTGGTGGTGGCCATAGTCTGCGCAGTGTAGTTGGCGGCCCTAAGGCTGGTCAATGGCGGCGAGACCTGACTCACTAGAGAGGTCGACCACAGATGCGAGTGCGCGCTGATGACTTAGTGGCCAGGGGCTGGCTGCGCTTCGGCACCGTCAAGCGGACGGCATCGTCCGGCATTCAGAGGTCTAATCTGACAAGAGGGAGACGGTCCATAGGTTCCAGGTTGTCTACCTCAACTCCTTACGGGCTAGCCGCGTCTGCTACATAGGTGATTTATACGCAAGAAGGCTGTAGATCCGTCCGTTACTACACGACAGTTCTGCAAAGCCGGGAATCTACGGAAGCAACCCAAGAAAGAGGACGCACTTGTAGTCGCCTCATGGGTTAGGGAGGCATCCGCGACATACGAACCTTGTTGCCCGTTCCACACCCGCAGTCCGCTCAGGGCGAGGGCGGCTAGGACGGCAAGGGCGACAGTTGTGTCTGCTACGTTTGCCAGTCGAACATGAAGCGCGGCATGGGGCCTGCAGGACGCCTAGGCTCAGCGCCCGACGTTTCGAGGAGATGGTGGCCGGTCAGACTTGGTCGATAGTCTTGACCGAGGGCAACATCAGGGACTTTGTGAGGTTGGTGAACGAGGAGATAGAATGAGTGGCCCACGATCAGCGCAAGAAGCAGGAGTCCATCGAAGGAAAATTTGTGGAGGTGCGTCGGAGGCAGGACTGACTCTAACGTTCCATCGAGATGACGGAGCTCGACATCTCAGACATAGCACGGCGCATCCGAGAGCACAGGGAGCGGGAGCGCAGGCTCCAAGACGCAGCGCGGGAAGCTGAGGGGGAACGCTCTGAGCGGCGGGCCCGGCATAACGATGTGGAGGCTATTCCAACCTTCTCGAAGGACATGAGCGCTTGCCTGCAAATGAGCGAGGTGACAGAGCGCATGTCGTTCATCGAATCGTTCGACAAGGAGGTGCAGATTGGCCCGGGTGAGGCAAAGACCCGCTACACAATCTCTCTACCTCAGGATAGCGGAATAGCGGGGTTGGCCTCTGAATAAGTAACCATTCCAAGTCCGGTTCTGTCTACCGTACACGGTGGTAAGGGGGACTTGGACTTAGCTACAGAATGGCGGTGTTTCGCCATCTGTTTCCGCAATCGTTACCACAGTTTTGATCCTTGAGAATCGGTTCGAGTTCAGTTTGGTGGGCTGGACTGGACGAAATCAAGAACCGAGGCCTTTTCCTTGGTCACGCCGTCGCTGGGCATTGGCACGGTGTACGTCAGAACGGCCTCGTCTCCATTGACCTCGATGCCCTCCACGAAGTTGCGTATGAGCACCTTACGCTCGGGGATCGTACCCTTCTGCAAGAAGTCCCGGAAGTCCGCCACGTACTCCACGATCTCCTCGGTGTCGGGCAGGGCAACC
>JAPOPA010000352.1 GCA_026713145.1 Chloroflexota bacterium | reverse complement strand
CCCCGCAAGCTAGTAGTGTAGGTATCGTTTAAATGATATCGATCTGCTACGAATTCTGTCAACAATTATTCTGCCAAACGTCAGGGCACTCGTTTCTCGTTTTCCAGCCGCATTCTCGAGACCCCGTTGACTAGCCAAAACAAAGAAACGTCCGCCCCACCCTATCGGCAACCTTGACCGTTCTGAGTCGCACGGCTACCATTCGTTCAGCAGCGCCACATTGTTGGAGACAGCATTGAACCTCGCCGACCGCAGACACCCGTTCATTCCGCTTCTGGCAGTGACGAGTTTCGCCATACTCATGGTGATTTTCGTCGCGTGCGGCGGTGATGGCGGCGGCGGCGGAGATGGCAATGGAGGATCGGGGGGCGGCGACGCGATCGCTGCGACCGGAGGCGGGGACAAGCTGCAAATCCGGTCTCCCTTCGACGACTACGGAAACGCCGTAACAGTGGACACGGCAGGGAACGTCTACATTGCCGGGCACATCGAAGACGCGCTTCCTGGACAGACTTATCTCGGAGGAAAGGACGCGTTTATTCAGAAGCGAGACGGGTCGCTTGCCGAGGTCTGGACGAGGCAATTCGGCACCGACAACAATGACAGCGTGGAGACAATCGCGGTTGACGATGTCGGTAACGTTTACCTTGCGGGCAGCACGATCGGCGAGTTCAGCGGGCACACCACCGAGTATTTCGGCAGCGACGCATTCGTGAGGGTCTACGACGCCGATGGGACGGAGCGATGGACTACGCAATTCGGGACCGATTTCGCCACCGTCGCGCAGGCCGTTGCGGTCGACGGCGCCGGCAACCTCTATGTTGGAGGATATACGGAGGGCGGGCTGCCCGGATTCGAGAACGCCGGGGGCGCTCCCCTCGGACCCGTCTCGGACTGGAACGACGCCTTTCTGAGAAAGTATGGCTCCGACGGTACCGTGCTATGGATCCAGCAATTCGGACACGAGCGCCACGACGAGGTTCTCGGCGTCGCGCTCGACGGTTCCGGCTCGGTTTACGTTTCGGGCTACACCGACGCCAGCTTCGAGGGCTACAACAATCCGGGCGGACGTGACGCCTTCATCCGTAAGTATGATCCCGATGGGAACGTCGTTTGGACGCGACAATTCGGCAGCAGCTCGTCGGCGGGAGGCCAGCCAAATGACAAGGCGCTTGACATCGCGCTGGACTCGAGCGGCAACATCTACGTCTCGGGCAGTACCACCGGCGTTTTCGAGGGAGAGGACAGCGGAGGCGCCAACGATGGGTTCGTTCGTAAGATGGACGCCAATGGCGAGCATCTGTGGACCCGCCAGTTCGGCGGAGAAGACGACGACACAGCCGACGCTATTGCCGTCGACGAACGTGGCATGGCCTTCATAGCAGGCAACACCGCGTCGTCGATTCCGGGAGCGGGCGGCGAGGGCCAAGACGACGGCTTCGCCAAGAGCTTCGACGCCAATGGCGACGACCGATGGACAAGGACAGTCGGAACGCGTCGCGTCGACGGCGCCCGCGATGTCGCGCAGGGTTCTGGCGGGGTCTACGTCATCGGCGGCACCGAGGGCGAAATCGGCCCCGGCGGCGCCGGGAAGGGCGACAACATCGACAGTGACGTGTTCGTCCTTCGGCTCTCACGGTAACGGCAACGCGACCGGCTACAGCAGTCCACGCAGTCCCGGCACGCGGCTCATCGTCCACAGTTTGACCATCGTCACCAGCTTTTCGCCGGTGCTCAAACCCACCGGCCGAGTGAATACGTCATAGTCGATGGCCTCGATCCTGTCGAGTATCGAGGAATAGACGCCGATGAGGACGGCAGTGCAAGCCCGCGCGTCAGGCTCGAGAAGAGGGATGAGTCTTCGCCCGGAGTCGAAAAACTCGCGCGCTCGTGCTACCTGGAAACGCATCAGGTCACGAAACGGCCCATCTATGACACCATTCGCCAAGTTTGCCTCCGAGCAGCCGAACCGACGCAGCTCGTCTTGTGGAAGGTAGACACGATCACGTCCGGCGTCTTCCTTGATGTCACGGAGAATGTTGGTCAACTGCATCGCGAGGCCGAGGTCGACGGCGTAGGTCTCCACCTCCGGGTGCTGGTCGTGGCCGAAGATTCTGATGCTCACCAAACCAACCACCGAAGCGACCTTGTGGCAATATTCTCGCAGGTCGTCGAACGTCTCGTACCGTGTGATGTCGAGGTCCATCTCTACGCCGGCCACAATCTCGTCGAAGTGCTCCCAGGGGATTTCGAAGCGAGTTGCCGCATCGCCAAGCGCAGCAAAGACAGGCTCGTCGAAACTGCCCTGCCGGGCCTGGACAAGTGACTCACGAACGCCGTGGAACCCTTCGATTCGCTCTGCGCGGGGCATGTCTTCATCCGAGATGTCGTCGCAAAGACGGCAGAAGGCATAGGCAGCGTAAATGGAGCGACGCTTGACGCTTGGCAGAGTGCGGAAGGCGTAGTAGAAGTTCTTTGCCTCGGCCTTGGTTATGCGCCGGCAAAGATCATAGGCGGCATCGAGATCGGGCTGAGTCGCCGTCATATGGACCTGCGCTCGCGCTGATGCTTGCCCCATCGTACCACATCCAAGAACGATTCAAGTTTCGGCGAGTTCTTCGAGATGCTCAAGATAGCTTGATTTCTCGACGCCAAGGTAACGAGTCGACGGGAAACCGTCAGCCAGATCGTCCCAAAACGTCGTCTTGAGCACGTCCGGCGAGACTGGCATCTCTTGCATCTCGTCGCGGCGCACGAACTGTGCTTCCCTTATTTCGTGCGCCGAATCGAGCATCCCGCTTTCGAGGTCCTTGCCGGTTAAAACGCTGCCTGAAAAGGAGGCCGCCAGAAAGAACATCTCGCAGTGGCGATAGCCGGGTTCCAGGAAATCACGGACGTAGACGATGTCGCCAAGCTCCACCGACAGGCCCGTCTCCTCAAGCGTCTCGCGGCGGGCACACTCCATCAGAGACTCTTCGCCTTCGACGCCCCCACCCGGGGGTACCCACCAAATGAGTCCGTCATCCGGGTGGCTGGACTCTTCCTTCACGAGGAGAAGGGAATCGCCATGGACAATGATCACGGCTGCCCTGATACGGTGCTTCAATTCTCGTCAGCCTCCTACCTCGCCACGAATGTCGCGTGCTGGCCGCTGGACACGTTCCACTTCCAGGTAACGGGTCGTCGGGAAACCGTCAGCCAGATCGTCCCAAAACGTCGTCTTGAGCACGTCCGGGGTGATGTTCATCATCTGCATCTCGCTTCGGCGGACAAATCGCACGTCGTCGATGGCATGGGCCGTGTCCAAGGCGCCGACATCAGGATTCTCGCCGGTCACGACGCTACCGGAATAGGAGGTCGCAAGGAAGAACATCTCAAAGTGATGATACTCCGGCTCGATGAACTCGCGAATGTACGCGATGTTGCCAAGTTCGACAGACAGGCCGGTCTCTTCCAGCGTCTCGCGGCGGGCGCACTCCTTCAGGGACTCTTCGCCTTCGACGCCCCCGCCCGGAGGCACCCACCACACGTAACCGTCCTCGGGGCCGGGGCCGTGATGCTTCACCAGCAGAACGGAGTCGCCCTCGACTATGATGGCCGCCGATCTGACTCGGTGCTTCACTCCGGGTCCGTTTCATACCTCGCCGTGACGGTCGTGTGCAGACCGCCCCGCACGTTGTAGTCGAGGACGACCGACATCCGAACGGGCCGGCATACGTCGGCGAGGTCACGCAGGATTCGGTTGGCAGCGTGCTCCTGCACGATGCCAACTCCGGTGTATGACAGCAGGTAGTACTTCAGCGACTTTAGCTCGATGCAGAGCTCGCCGGGAACGTATGTGATCTCCAGCGAACCGAAGTCGGGCAGGCCCGTCCATGGGCAGACGGCCGTGAACTCGTCCATGTCGATGACGACCTCGCTGTCACCGCCGGCGTAGTCGTAGTCGAAGGCCAGCAGGCATGAGGGGTCGATGACGGCCTCGGGCTTCATCTCGAACTGCCGGTCGAGGTCCTGGTACCGGTTCTGCAGGCTTTGGATGGTCGCCATCTGGTCCCCCCAAGAATGGAGATCGGGCAAAGGTCATTATATCCACCCGGCAAGTGCGAGACAAAGAACGTAGGGTACTGTAACTGTTCAGTCTTCGTGAGTTGAAACGCGAAGACCCCCTCTCAGTAACTCTCCCCCGCGGGGGAGAGATTGTGGATCCTTTGTCGTTGCGCTCCTCAGAATGACAGTAGGAGGACGATTCCTGCATATCTCACCGACTCTGAACAGTTACTGTACTATGGGACTCGCACTTCCACGTATCGAGGGGCGAGCGTATGCGAAGAGTCATAATCGACACCGACCCGGGCACCGACGACGCCCTGGCATTGATGATGGCGCTGAACTCTCCCGACGTGGAGGTGGAGGGCATCACGACGGTCGGCGGGAACGCGACGCTGTCGGAGACCACGGATAACGCGCTGCGGCTGATGGAGTACCTCGAAGGGCCCGAATGCTCCATACCCATCGCGGTCGGGGCCGACCGACCTTTGCGCGGGTCTTTCACTCATGCCTACCACGTTCATGGCTCGGACGGACTCGGCGTCTCCCTGCCCGCGCCGACGCTGAAACCGCACCGCATGGGCGCAGTCGAGTTCTTGCGCGACCGCGTCTCTACTTCCCCCGGCGAACTCACGGCCATCGCAATCGGTCCCCTGACGAACGTTGCCGCCGCGCTGGACAATCGCCGAGACATCGCCGAAGCGGTCCCGGAGATCATCGTCATGGGCGGGGCCGTCGGCGTGCCGGGTAACGTCACGCCTCACGCCGAATTCAATATCCACGAGGACCCCTGGGCCGCGAACGCCGTCTTCGAGTCGGGCATACCGGTCACGCTCGTCGGACTCGACGTCACCCACCAGACCTTCATGCACCGCAGAGATGGTCCCCAGTGGTTCGAGGGCGACTCCAAGACCGCTCAACTGGGCAATGGCATCCTGACAGACCGGTTCCGGGAACTTGACGGCGAGGATGAGTTTCACCTGCACGAT
>JAPOPA010000035.1 GCA_026713145.1 Chloroflexota bacterium | reverse complement strand
GCAGGGGCCTCCATCGGCAGCGTCGACGATGGTAAGGGCACGCGCGTCCAGGTCGAGTTCGTCAGCGTCAACCCGACAGGTCCCATACACGTCGGACATGGCCGCGGCGCCGTGTTCGGCAGCGCACTCGCCAGCGTTCTCGAGGCGGCCGGATACGATGTTCAGCGCGAGTACTACATCAACGACGCCGGCAACCAGATGGACAAGTTCAACCAGAGCGTCTACGCCCGGTACGTGCAGGCGTTCGGCCGAGACGGGGAGGTGCCCGAAGACGGGTATGCCGGCGACTACCTGGTAGACCTGGCCGCTGAGTTGCGCGAAGAGTTCGGGGAAAAATTCCTCGATATGGACGAGACCGGCGCCGTGTCCGAGATCGGCAGCATCGCGATGAACCGGATGATCGACGCCATCCGCGAGGACATGGAACGGCTCGAGGTCCGCTACGACGAATGGTTCAGTGAGCGGAGCCTGTACGAGAGCGGCCAGTTTGAGACCGCAATGGCCATGCTCCACGACAAGGACCTGATCCTCGAGCGTGATGGCGCTACGTGGTTCGCCACGACCAGGCTCGGCGACGAAAATGACAAAGTGCTCATCCGACGTACCGGCGCACCGACCTACTTCGCCTCCGACGTGGCCTACCACTACGACAAGTTCCTCGTGCGTGGCTTCGACCGCGTCATCAATATCTGGGGGGCCGACCACCAGGGACAGGTGCCCTTCATGCAGGCGCTCGCCGACGTCCTCGGCGTCAGTCGCGAGTCCCTCGTACTGCTCATCTACCAGCTCGTCACGCTCAAGATGGCAGGCGAGGCCGTCCGCTTCTCCAAGCGCGCTGGCCAGATCGTTACGCTCCGCGAGCTCGTCGATGAGGTGGGCGCGGACGCCTGCCGGTTCTTCTTCCTTCAACGGGCGCCCGACAGCCAGATGGAGTTCGACATCGAGCTGGCCAAGGAGCAGTCGGACAAGAATCCCGTCTACTACATCCAGTACGCCCACGCCCGCATCGCCCGCATCCTGCGCCTTGCGAACGACAGAGGCATAGACTACTCAGACGGCGACACCTCGCTCCTGGCGCACGAGGCCGAGCTCTCGCTCGTCCGCACCATGTTGCGCCTCCCGGAGCTCATCTCCATGATGGCGCGCAACCTCGAACCCCACCACCTCACCTACTACTCGATGGACCTCGCGACTGATTTCCACAACTTCTACCAGCAGTGCCGCGTCGTCTCCTCCGACCCCGACGAAGCCGAGATCACCAAGGCCCGCCTCAAGCTGGCAGACGCCACCAGGAACGTCCTCGCCCGCTGCCTCAGCCTCATGGGAATGTCCGCCCCCGAAGCCATGTAGCCCCCTAGCGGGAGCACTCTACCCAACCGTCATACCGGCGAAGGCCGGTATCCAGAGGGGAAGGGAACGGGGCTGGAAAGTCCGCCCCCGAAGCCATGTAGCCCCCTAGCGAGAGCACTCTACCCAACCGTCATACCGGCGAAGGCCGGTATCCAGAGGGGAAGGGCACGGGGCTGGAAAGTCCGCTCCCGAAGCGATGTAGCCCCCTAGCGGGAGCACTCTACCCAACCGTCATACCGGCGAAGAG
>JAPOPA010000036.1 GCA_026713145.1 Chloroflexota bacterium | reverse complement strand
TCTGCTTTCGTGGGGACGCTCCGGCACCGATCCGGGCGAGTTCAATACCGTCCACAATATCGCTAGTGACGGCGATGGCAACGTCTACGTCGCCGACCGCGAGAACCAGAGAGTCCAGGTCTTCGACTCGTCGGGAAAATTCCAGTCCCAGTGGAACGACCTCGCGATGGCGTCCTGCATCACCGTCGACGTCAAGAACTCACTCGCCTACGTCGGCGAGTTCTATGCCGGCATTCCTCAGAATCCGTTGGGCTGGGGAAACTGGACGGGCAAGCGCCTCGGCCCGCGAGTGACCGTGTTCGACCTCGATGGAAACGTCGTCGCCCGAGTCGGTGACGAACCCCAGGGAGAGGAGCCGGGTCAGTTCATCACCCCGCACGGCATCGCCGTCGACTCCCACGGCGACATCTACGTCGCCGAGGTCTCGTTCGCCGCGTACGGTTCACGCCTCGACCCGCCACGCGAAGTCAGATCGCTGCAAAAGCTCGTCCGGCAGGGGTAGTACTCTCCCCCGTCGAACAGGGGAGAGTTACAGGGTGGGGGCTACGCCTTCGCCTCGACTTCAGCGGTAATCCGCGCCACGATCTCGTCGACCGGCACCGCGCCAAGGTCGTCGCCTGTGCGCAGCCGCACAGCAGCCGCGCCGGCCTCGATCTCGCGGTCGCCGATGACCAGCATGTACGGGACCTTCTGTAGCTGCGCGTTGCGAATCTTCGCGTTCATGCGGTCGTTTCCGTCGTCGACGTCGACGCGGACGTTGGACGCTTCCAGTCGTGACTTGACCTCCTCTGCGTACTCGACGTGACGGTCCGCTATCGGGATCACGACGGCTTGCACGGGGGCCAGCCACAAGGGGAACGCGCCGGCGTAGTGCTCGATGAGAACTCCCATGAACCGCTCCATCGTGCCGAGCAAGGCCCTGTGCACCATGTACGGGCGGTGCTCCTTGCCGTCCTCGCCGATGTATGTCAGGCCGAATCGCTCCGGCAGGTTGAAGTCGAACTGCACGGTCGTGATCTGCCACAGCCGCCCGATGGCGTCCCGGATGTGGATATCGATCTTTGGGCCGTAGAACGCACCTCCGCCCTCGTCCATCTGATAGTCGATGCCGCGCTCGATCAGCGTCTTCCGCAGCGACTCCGTTGCCAGTTCCCACTGGTCGTGTTCGCCGACAGCCTTCTCCGGCCTCGTCGATAGCATCACGTCATAGTCGCTGAACCCGAAGCTGCTGAGCAGGAAGAACGTCAGGTCGAGGACGCCGTTAACCTCGTCAGCGACCTGGTCGGGCCTGCAGAAGATGTGAGCATCGTCCTGGGTCATGCCCCGAACGCGGAGAAGGCCCTGCACGACCCCTCCACGCTCGTACCGGTACACGGCACCCAGTTCTCCTATCCGCATGGGCAGCTCGCGGTAACTCCGCAGATCATTCTGGAAGTACATCACGTGGAACGGGCAGTTCATAGGCTTGAGGTAGTAGTCCTGCCCCTCCATCTCGATGGCGGCGTACATGTTCTCCTTGTAGAAGTCCAGGTGCCCGCTCGTCTCCCAGAGGCTGGCTCTTCCGATGTGCGGGGTATAGATCAGTTCGTAGCCGTGCTTTCGGTGCTGCTCCCGCCAGAAGTCCTCGACGATGCCCCGCGTCCTCGAACCCTTCGGGTGCCAGATGATCAGCCCCGGCCCCGTCTCCTCCTGGATGGAGAAGAGATCGAGCTGCCGTCCGAGCAGACGATGGTCGCGTTTCCTGGCCTCCTCGATCCGGTGGAGATGCTCGTCCAACGCGTCCTTCGACTCGAAGGCCGTCCCATAGATGCGCTGGAGCATGGGGCGGTTCTCGTCGCCGCGCCAGTACGCTCCGGCCACGCTCAGCAGCTTGAATGCCGGAATCCGACCCGTCGATTCCACGTGCGGCCCGGCACACAGGTCCTCGAACTTGCCGTGCTTGTAGGTGGTGATTTTCTCGTCCTCGGGGATCTCCTCGATGATCTCCATCTTCAGTGGCTCCGAGGCGTTCATCTCCTCCGCCATGTCGCGGGGGTACTCGTGGTACTCGAAGGTGTGATTCTGCTGGACGACCCTCCGCATCCGCTTCTCGATGCGTGAAAGGTCCTGCTCGGAGAACGGCTCTTCCACCATGAAGTCGTAGTAGAAGCCGTCGTCCGTCGGCGGCCCAATGCCCAGCTTGGCCTCCGGGAACATCTGCGTCACCACGTCGGCCATGACGTGGGCGGCAGAGTGCCGAATTCGCTGTCGCAGCTCGATTAAGTCCGTTTCTTGTGACATCAGTCGTAGTCTCCTGTAGAAAGGCGCGCGTCGTGACGCGCGGGTTCATGGTATCAAGAATGGCGTCCGTTCAGGACATTAAGAAAGCCTCCCGCGCAGTCCTAGGTGACCACGGGAGGCCTCGTAGTTGTTGACAAGAATCGGTTGCGACGGGCTATGGGGTTCCCAAGCGTCTCTACCTTTGGGACAGAGTGGGAATATTGTACCCGTAGAGGCGAAAACCGGTCAATCCAGTTTGTCGAGTTCGACCAAGAGAGCCATTACCTCAGTGACGTATCGGATCACTTCTAAAGCCTAAACTCGGAAATCGCCTGAAGTAAGAGTTTGGATGGACTGCCGCTACTATATCCCCCGCTCTCCCATGACGGCGAGCATAGCCATCGAGTATGTTCCCCTACAATTTCTACAAGTCTGTCGTGTGGGATCAAATACCAACTACCCTCATTTGGAAAGCACATCCACAGATCTTTGCCCTCATACTTCCCATAGATACTGAGGCGGCTCTTGAGTTGAACTTTGAGAGTCCGGTCTCCATCTTTGTGATAAGCCAGGAAATCGGCACCCTGCCAGTCATCGTCTAGTTTGATGCAGTTAAATCCGTAGTCGGCGAGTTGTGCCGCAACCCTTTGAAAATTGTAGATTTCCTTTTGTTTCGCCGTTAGTTCTTCATACTTGATCTTCTGAAGCTTCAAGTCCCTGTCGCTCCTCCGCTGTCCAAACGATCGATCTCGACCAAGCCCTGCGCGATTCGCATACGCAGTTCCTCGGCCTTCTCCGGCGTCCAGTCGTAGAAGCCCTTGCCGGCTTTCAGACCAATGTCGCCGCTCTCGACCATTTCAAGCAGCAGTGTCGGGTCGTTGGCGTTGGAGAGGTGCGGGAAGACGTCCGATGCCACACGAGATATGAGGTCCCAGCCCGCGACCTCCAATACCTGCAATACGCCCGCCGTCGCCCACCGCCGTCCGAGTCCGGCGCTGATCGCCCTGTCCACGTCCTCTGCTGACGCCACCTTGTTTTCGACGAGCCACAGGGCCTCTCTGAGCACCGCCATCTGCAGGCGGCTCGCAACGAACCCCGGCACCTCGCGCTCCACGAGGATCGGCTGCTTGCCGAGTCTTGCAAGCAGATCCATCACGGTGTTGGTCGTCTCCTCCGAGGTCTCTTCGGTCGGCACCACCTCGACGAGAGGCACGAAGAAGGGCGGATTGAGGAAGTGCGCGTTGATGACCTTGTCCGGTCGCGTCGTCGCCGCGGCGAGTCTGCTGGGCAGGAAGCTGGAAGTGTTGCTGGCGAGAATCGTTCTCTGAGGACAGAGGTCGTCAAGCTGGGCGAAGAGGTCGGTCTTGGCTTCGATGTCCTCGTAAATCGACTCGATGACCAGGTCGGCGTCCGCAACCAGTTCCCCCAAGTCGGTGCTCATCCGGACGCTGTCGGGCACCGACCGTGCCTGCTGTTCCGAAACCCTGCCGAGGTCTTGAAGGCGTTCGAGGCTGTTCTGGATCATCCCTCGCGCACGGTCAAGACTCTCTTCGGAACGGGAGTGTAGCCTAACGTCGTAGCCCGCCAGGGCAAGCTCGACCGCGATGCCGTGTCCCATGAGTCCTGCGCCGATGACGGCGACGCTGCGGATGTTTGACGTCTTCAAGGCCTCAACTCGATTCGATCATGGCCTTGAGCTTCTCAAGGTCGCCTCGATTGCGCTTCTTCATTTGCGGGGTCATGAAGGGAAGGATGATCTTCCAGAGAAGCTTCGACGATCTCGTTTCCGTAGTGCTGACCAGCCGTGTCCTGTCGGGGCCGATTCGCTCCAGAGTTGTGCTCATGGAGCTGTTCATTAGTTCGTGGTCGAGGTCAATGGCGAACTCGCGGGGAGGGTCGAATGCCGTGACCGTCTCTATGAGAACGAGCTCCTTGCCACGATCCTCGAAGAGAATCTTGTGCTTGCTTCCGACCGTGCGCGGCTCGCCCTCAATGAGTTCGATGCCCCTGTAACCCGTGAGCCATTCACCCATTCTGGACTCATCCATGTAGATGTCCCAGGCCTCTTCTATTGGCCTGTTCACTTCGACGGTTACACTATACTTTGGCATCTATTCCTCCGGCTTGCGCACTAGTACCGTTTCCATGTGATTTTGATAGCTTGCTCAAACACCCTCACCCTAGCCCTCTCCCACGATGGGAGAGGGGATAAGACGCCACTCGATTCGACTGTCACATTCAGATTGAAACGGTACTAGGTCTTGTCTCGCACATCCAATGAATCAACTCGCCTCCATCATGGCCTTGAGGTTCTCGATCTGTTGGAACTGCCTCTTTTTCATCTGCGGTACCATGAAGGGCATCATGATCCTAAACAGGAGCTTGGGCGTGCGTCCGTCCGTGTGGCAGGAGAGCCGCGTCCTTTCCGCGCCAACGCTTTCAAGCGTGAAGCTGACCGTGCTTTTCATCACTTCGTGGTCGAAGTCGAACGAGTACTCCCGGGGAGGATCGATGACCCTGATCGTCTCAATGAACACGCCCTCCTTGCCACCCTCCTCAAAGACCGCCCTGTGCTTGCTGCCGACGGTCATCGGCTCGCCCTCTATAGTCTCTTTGCGCTTGAACCCGATAGCCCACTCGGTCATCCTCGACTCGTCCATGAGGATGTCCCAGCAGTGCTGGATCGGCTTGTCCACTTCGATGCTAACGGTGAACTTTGGCATCTATTTCTCCGGTTTGCTCGTTGGGATTTGCTTCGTAATTCCTTGCAGCCACGACGCGGACGATTCCCTCGCCAGCCCTGATCAGCTCGCCTCGATCACGGCCTTCAAGCTATTGAAGTTCCGCACCTGCCTGTCCTTCATGTCCGGCTTCATCGCCTCCAACTGCTCCTCAGTGACCAATTCGGACGGGTCCACTGTCGTGACGCAGGTGATATGGGTCCTGTCTGGGCCGATGCTCTCCAGCAGGAAGCGGATTGAACTGCCCATCATTTCATGCTTGAGGTCGAACGAGAACTCGGTGGGCGCATCGACTACTCGCACCGTCTCGATGAACACGACCTACATGCCGCCCTCATCGAAGACCACCCGGTGCTTGCTGCCAATCGTGAGCGGCTCGCCCTCCAGGGTCTCCGTGCTCTTGTAGCCCTGAAGCCACTCGCCCATCCTCGAATCGTCTACCAGGACCGCCCAAGCGTGGTCGATTGGCCTGTTAGCTTCGACGCTAACCGTGTATTCCGCCATGATTCCTCCGTTTCCTACTGGTCGACCACCGAGCCGTCCACGTGGAGCCGTGTTTCCACCTCACGCGGCGTTTCGGGGAAACGCTCCAGGGCGTCGTCCGCCAACTCGATGCCGATGCCAGGGCCGTCGGGGATGAGCAGGAACCCGTTCTCTACCTGCAGCGGCGTCTTGACGATCTCGCTCTTCGGCGGCTCGTGCTCGCCGAGCGGGTATTCCTGGATGGCGAAGTTGGGAATGCAGGCCGCAAGCTGAAGGCAAGCGGCGGTACTCACCGGGCCGAGCGGATTGTGTGGTATCACCCCAACGTACTGCGCCTCCGCGAGCGCCGCGATCTTCTTGGAGTGCGTGAGACCGCCCGCCATGCACACGTCCGGCCGAACGTACTGCACGGCGTTGCGCTGAAGCAGCATCTGGAATTCGTGGATGCTGTGAATGCGCTCACCCGTGGCGATGGGTATCGATATCTTGCTCGCGATCAGCGCCATGGCGTCGAGGTTGTCGGGTAGGGTGGGGTCCTCGTAGAACATCGGGTGGAACTGCTCGATGCCTTTAGCCAACACGATGGCCTCCGCCGGGGTGAGTTGACGGTGTATCTCGATGCAGATATCGACGTTGTCGCCAGCCGCCTCTCGGTACTGTCGCACGGCGTCGATGGCGTCCTCCATCTTGTCGACGTGCGTCTTGAAATACGGAACCGACCTGTCCTCATCGAGGAATGGCGTCAGGTGGCCGACCGCTGTGAAGCCGTCCTCCCGCGCGGCCTTGACTCCCTCCACGAGCCTCTCGCGGGTATCGCCGAGGACGTGATAGTAGACCCGGGCCTTGTCGCGCACCGCGCCGCCCATGAGCTGGTATGCGGGCACGTCGAAGTGCTTCCCGGCGATGTCCCACAGGGCGATGTCTATGGCGCTGAGCGCCCCCATGATCGCCGCGCCGCGGAAGTGCGCGAAACGGTACATGTATTGCCAGTGGTGCTCGATCCGCAACGGGTCCTCGCCGACAAGGTAGCGCCCAAACTTCTCGATGGCGGCCTTCGACGCTTCGAGAAAGCCCCACGTCCCGGACTCGCCGAGTCCGATTATCCCCGCGTCCGTATGCACCTTCACGAACAGGAACCGGTCGACGGACAGCGGCTCGACCTTGGTGATCTTCATGATGTTCCTCCGGGGCTATCGTATCTGAATGGCAGGGGCGAATTGGTGGCGATGCTCAACCATCGGGCAATGGATCTTGACTGCTCTTGATGGCCTGCGCTTCCACAATGTTCAGTCCCCGGCTGGTCTTGCCGCCCCACCATTCCTTGATGTAGGCAATCACCGCGACTATCTCTTGATGGCTCAGCTGGGCACCGAAGGCCGGCATGGCGCTCTTGAAGTTGGGCAGGAGGACGGGGTCCTCCTGAAACCTTCCGCCTTCGCGGACGACGCGGTACAGGAAACCGTCTCCGTGGTGCCACGTGTGCCCGTCGCCGTTTAGGGGAGGCGCCGGCAGCGTGCCGTCTTCTTTGGGGATATGCCAGTCCGGCTGGCCCTGACCCCGCAGGCCATGACAGGCGGAGCAGATCGCCGCGAATACCTCCTGACCCGACCGGGCGACGGGTGTGGTTGCGATGGGCCGCTCCGTGGGGACCGGGGTACTGGCTTCGGGTGACGATGAGCACGCCGTCAAGACAAGCAGCGCGACTGCGGCAACAACGATTGCCGCTGTTACATGACCATTGACGGAAACAAAGCGGCAGCCGCGTGCGTTCACCGGCTCTCCTCGCCGCCGCTCAGTTCGAGCTCCCTCCGGCTCACCTCTGCCTGGTACTCGAGTTGCGGGGGGTCCCAGCCGGTCTTAATGTATTCCAGCACCGCGTCGACCTCGCTGTCCGTCAATTTCCCCACGAAGGAAGGCATGGTCTTCTGAGGGTAGTCCAGCACCCCGAGGATGAGCTCCTTCAACTGCCCGTCGGGATGGTGCCAAGTATGACCTTCCGGCCCATGCACCGGCGCGTTCGCCAGGCCCCCTTCTCCCGTTCTGGCCTCGCCGTGACAGATCATACAGTCCCGCTGGTACACGGTGCTTCCCACTTCGACGACATCGTCGTCCGACGATGCCCCGCCTCCACAAGCCGCAAGCGCGACGATCAATACGAGGCCCACCGACAGCCCCAAAATCGGCGCCAACCTAAGGATTACCTCTGCAGCGTTCTTGTTCGTGGTCTACTCCCTGGGCATCTCGTAGTTGAACTGCCAGTTGATTCCGAACTTGTCCGTGCATGCGCCGAAGTAGGAGCCCCAGAACTGATCCTCGAGCGGCATCGTCACAGTCCCGCCCTCCGACATCTTGGCGAACAGTTCGTCCGTCTCTTCCTTGCTCTGCGTGGGGTAGTTGAGCGAGAAGTTGTTGCCCGTCACGAGGGGAGGGCCAAAACCGGTAGCCGTGTCGCTGGCCATGATAGCGCCGTCGCCGATCATGAGAGTCGCATGCATGATCTTGTCCTTGTCCGAATCGGCAAGGCCTATGTCGTCCGGGGCCTCGCCGAATGTCATGATCATCATGTACTCGCCATCGAAAACGGAGCGATAGAACTCAAGCGCCTCGCGGCAGTTGCCGTCGAAGTTCAGGTAGGAAAGTATGGGCATAGGGCATCCTCCAAGTCTGAATCCGTCGGTGTGATAGGAATACCATACGGAGCCGCGGGACGGCAGGTCAAGCTGCACTAACGACGGTTGGCGTCGTCTCCCTGCTTCCTTGACCGCATTCCGACCCTGTTGCTACACTTTGAAGGCACACTGTGGGCGGTTAGCTCAGTTGGTTAGAGCGCAGCGTTGACATCGCTGAGGTCATTGGTTCGAATCCATTACCGCCCACCAACTCCACGGGGACAAGTTCCTCGAAGCACAACGTTGACAATGGCTAGTCCAGACTCCGGCAACCCTGCAATCCCCGTCACTGCCCAAGTTTTAGAGGAAGCGGAAGGCTTGTCCGGTGACATCATCAAGGACATTGAGCTGGGTCGGGCATCTCTGTCCGCCATAGGATTGAAGGCTATACGTTTAGCTCGAATCCTCAACGACTCTCAGGTTGAGCAGACCCTCTTGCGACACAGTGCTGGCGATGCTTCGACGGAATCTACAGAGAAACTGGAGAACGCCGTAGACACGGGGAAAGCAGTACTCCATTCCGCGCTTAAGTTGCCAGGCCAATACGAAGGGAAGTGGGCTCTGCTAGCCATGGACCGCGCCACTGAGGTTCTGGCCTGTCGACGCACTTTCGTCTACGACTATGCTATTCGCAAGCACTATGAGATTAGATTCTCTAGCCTCGCCGAAGATGTGTTCACTCGGATTCGTTCGCGTGTTGATTCGTCAATCGGCCTTGCCATTCCCGACACGGTGAAGAAGCTGACGGCGGCTTATGAAAACCTCCGGTCGGACAACCCTGAAGACTGGGCTAATGCAGTGCATAGCTGCCGGAGAGTCCTCCAGGATCTAGCAGATGCAGTCTTTCCCTCCCAGAAAGAGACGCGTACTCGGAATGTTGATGGCCGAGAGACCGAGATTAAGCTTGGAGCGGATCGATACATCAACAGACTTGTGGCATACGTCGAAGAATCCACAGAGTCACGTCGATTCGAAGAAATAGTAGGGTCGAATCTTCGCTACATCGGTAATAGACTCGACGCTGTTTTCGACGCGGCTCAGAAGGGGTCTCATGCAACTGTAGGAAAAGAAGAGGCCGACCGATACGTCGTTTACACTTATCTCTTAGTGGGAGACATTCTCTCATTGAGGCAGTTCTCGGGCCCAACTAATAGCGACGTGGCCATAGAGTCCATTTCAGAGCCAACAGGTGAATTAGAATTGGCTCTTAATCAGGACTCAATCCACCAACAGTTGGAAATAGTCCAGCACGAATGAGAGTAAACCCAATGCCCCGCAAGACCACCAAGAAAACGGAGACCCCCTCCCAAAACGCTACCGGAGAGGTCAGGCTCCTTTCGGGTGGCAACCCGCAGATCGCGAAGGCTGACGGCGACGCCCCCGTGCAGGCCTACATCGCCGCCATGCCGGAGTGGAAGAGCGACCTCGGACGCCGCCTCGACGACCTCATCGTGCGCAACGTCCCCAACGTGCGCAAGGCCGTGAGGTGGAACTCTCCCTGGTACGGCATCGAGGGCCAGGGATGGTTCGCGAGCTACCACGTCTTCACACGTTACGTGAAGGTCACCTTCCTCAACGGAGCGTCGCTCGACCCCCTCCCACCCGGCGGAGGCAAGGACCCGGACGCGCGCTGGGTCGACATCTACGAAGGCGAGCTCGACGAGGAGCAGATGGCGGAGTGGGTCAGGCAGTCGGCCGCCCTTCCCGGCTGGGACGGCTTTGATACACTGTGAAGTACGAATCACTCATTTTAGATAGGCCGCATTAGGGGCGCCTCTGAGAGTGGCCTAGTCTTAGCGACAGGAGAAGGCATGCCAGACGTGGTATTCCAAATCAAGGATAACGAGGGAACTGCCGTACACGATGCCAAAGTACTTGCAGCATACCCTGATGGAAGATATCTCACTGGGCACACAGATGCTGACGGCAATTGTCGACTTGATCTGTACCGTACAGATCAAGAGATGAAGGTTCTTGTAGCTTCAGAAGATCATCTGCCCTTCCATACCACCATCGATCCAGAGATTTCAAGAGTAGTCCCTTTGCAGCTAAGGTCTTCAAAGGATGACAGGAAGGCGCTTCTCTTCACCCAGAGTACAGGATTTATCCCTGGTATTTCGGGTCGGCTCAATCCACACAAAGATGGCTATGTTTATGGTGATAACCTCGCCATAAACGGGAGACTAGCCACACCTGCAGCGAGGTTCAAGATAGGGGACGCTCTACATCTGATCGACGTGTACGGCGTCGAGACAGACATACGGTTCTTGGTGGTTGAGGGACAATTCTCGCTCCTTGAATATACGGAGCCAAAGGCTTACGCAGGGGAGTAAATGTGGCTACGGCGAAACAACATCGAGAGATCAGCTTTCAGTTCTTGGAGCATGCGGAGGACGAATTACGTAAGGGCGATCTGCTTCAGGCCTCCGAAAAGGCATGGGGAGCCGTTTCCCATTTTGTAAACTCTCTTGCCCGTCAGGAGAACTGGCCTGTAGGGTCTCACCAGCGACTGATCGAAAATGCCAACATGCTCATCAGCCGGAACCCGGTTCACGCGACCCACAAGAGGAGACTACTCCGATCAATCCAGGCGCTACATGCCAATTTCTACGAGGCGTTCTTGGACGAGGATTCGGTGCGGGAAGGCATTGAGGACGCCAAGGAACTCATCAGAACCCTGGATGACCGAACGGCGGAAATGTAAGAGAAGGGATGGTCGGCCGCCCATGGGACTCTAGTGCGCTTGCCCGTATGAGCACCAATTAGGAGGTCCGGCAGGATGATAAAGCTCGGAGGCCTCGTCGATCCCGCGATACGTCAGAGAGACCGAGACCACACCGACAGGGTCTCGGCGGAAGAGTTCATCGAGTTCGCGAAGGAACTTCGGTTGGACACCATCGACTTCCACCTCTTTGACATGCCGATGGACCTTGACCACCTGGTTCGCCTCAAACTTCTCTGTCACAGGAACGGCATGCCCATCGGCTACATCGGGCGTGGAGGTGGACTCTTCGGTCACGAAATCCAGAAGGGTCGCATGACCGTCGAGATGGCAAAGCGCGAGGTCGATGCCGCCCTCACCATCGGCGCTCCCATGGTCCGCCTCCGCATAGGTGGCCCACCGGACGCCAGGACGCCCGACGGCGTCATCATTGAGGAGTATTGGCCGGGGATGATCGACCGCCTCCGCCAAATATCCGACTATGCCGCCGGCAAGGGAATCATCGTCGGAGTGCAGAACCACGACAGCGGAGCAGCCCTCTCCACGGCTGACGACGTAGTGCGCATGATGAGCGAAGTCGACCGACCGAACTTTACGTACATCATGGACTGCGGCCAGTGGATGGGCTCCCCCGGAGGCAATCCCATCGGCGAGATCGACCCCGATGTCGATATCTACACCTACATGGAGCGGGTCGCCCCATTCGCCTCCTGCGTCCGCGCCAAGATATACCGCATCGACCACGGATACGAGGAGTGGATCGATTACGACCGCATCGTCGGCATCCTCAAAGACGTTGGCTACAATGGGGCCATCTCGATGGTCTTCGAGCTGCGCCCCGATACACAAGCTTCCACCCCTGACGCCGTCCGCATGGCTACCGGTCACCTGCGAGATATCCTGGCAAAGTACGGCGTCTAGAGGCGGGCAGGGGAATACCCCGACTTTCGATCTGGAACGCTATGTCTAGCTGCTCCGGTAGCTTCACGGGCGAAGCAGCCTGCATGAGGCAAGTTCAGCTGGGGTAAGCTGCAACACAAGCGAGTTTCCAATAGATTGCCTGGAACCGTTCTGGGTGAGCCCGTCGAACCATGAACAGCGCCTTGCCCCTTCGACAGGCTCAGGGGAAATGGGTTGGTTTTTGGAAACCCTCTACGAAGCCACACACCGAATTTACTCGTTCCAAATCGATTGGTTAGTTCTGATATGATGTCGCAGCACTTTTCGGCAGGCAGTCGATGAAGACCACGAAAGAAGTGTCCCAAAGCCTAGCGTCACATCGTGGTGGACACCGCGGAATCGCCCATGCTCGTGGCGTGGGTTTAGGCCTCCTGATTCTCAACCGAACCTGATCCCTGTTTCTCACACATCCCATTAACCTGATTGGCGGGTGACGCATGGAAGTATTCGACGCTCTGTTGGCCATAGGTCTGCTCTTGATGCTGGCCAAGCTGCTGGAGGGACTATTCAAGCGGATTGGCATAAACGCAATCTTCGCCTACGCCATAGCCGGCGTGATTCTCGGGCCGGTAACCGGGCTGGTGGAGCCCAACAGGGATATTCAACTCCTGCTGAATATCGGCATCTTCGTCTTCTTCTTCCTGGTGGGATTGGACGAACTGGACATCTCCGGCTTCATTTCTGCCGTGAGAGGACGCCTCTTCGTAGCCGCCGTCCTTTCGGTCGTCATCTCAATGGTGGGGTCCTTGCTGGTAACCACCGACGTGCTGTTCGACGTGGGACTGGGTCTCGGCTTCACCGATGCCTTGGCCGTGGCCGGAGTGCTATCCCTTTCCAGCCTGGGCATTGTAGCCAAGGTGCTGATAGACGAAGAGTGCCTCAAGGAGCCGGTGGGAATACAGATCTTTACCGGCGTCGTTATCGCCGAACTGCTAATCCTGTTCATAGTCGGGTTTGCCATCAGCGAACACGCCTTCCTGGACACCCATGGCCAGTTCGAAGCAATCACCAGCGTCGGCCTGCTCCTGGGGCAACTGGCCGCGTTCACCGTAGTCACCTGGCTGGTCTGCAACAAAATCATTCCCAGGCTGTTGGTACTGCTGCACAAGGTATTGCAGGTCCCCCAGCTTTCCTATGGTCTGCTGCTGGGGGGACTGTTCCTGATCATCGTGCTGGCAGAGGAGGTCGGTCTGCACGGTTCCCTGGGGGCCCTGCTGTTTGGCGCCGCCCTTGCGCCGCTGCCCTACCAGCTACGGCATGATTCCATGCCCGGGATGAGGAGCACGGCGGAGGGCCTTTTCGTTCCACTCTTCTTTGCCTCGGCGGGGCTGAATTTCAACCTGGCCTTCCTGGAACTGAGTCCGCAAGTTATTGCGGCGCTGATCTTCGTGCCGCTCGCCGCCAAATTCGCCGGCGCCTTCTTCAGTGCGTACATCACGAGGCTGGAGGCTCCTTTCGCCGTGGCCAGCGGACTGATGGCGAAGGGTGTGGCTGAGATTGCCCTTCTGCTTGTCATGCTGCACGCGCATATCATTGACGAGGCCCTATTCTCTCTGCTCGTCGTGATCATGTTCGGATACATCTTGCTGACTCCCATTGGGATCAGCTTCGCATTGCGCAGGACCCGGCACTCGGAGGAAATCGCCGACGACAGCGAGATCCCCCACATGATGGACCGTTTCGTGCTGAGCGGAATTCACGTCCAAGATGTACTGGACCACACGCGGGTCTACCCCCATCACGAAATAACCGTGAGGAGCTTTATCGATAACTGGACTACTCCGGAACAGCACGACTATGTTGTGGTGGATGACGAGAACCTGGCCGGCATAGTCTCGCTGAGCTTCCTGCGATACTTGCCCAGAGGCCAATGGGGGAATACGAAACTAGAGGATATCTTGCGGAAAGGCACCCCTACGGCCCCTCCCGACGAGTTGGTGGAGGACACCCTGCAGCGCATGTTGGAGAGTTCGCTTACGGTCTTCCCCGTGGTGGACCCCGAAACACAAGAATTCCAAGGGTCAATCTCCAGCTATGAGATCATGGAGATGATCGTACTGACGGCAGGCGGCCGGGACATCT
>JAPOPA010000183.1 GCA_026713145.1 Chloroflexota bacterium | reverse complement strand
CTAAGCGCGCCCGTGCTCGCCTGCAGTCCTACCAGCGCTATTTCCTGAGCGGATGGGCGAAGCGAGACCATGGGGGACATCTACCCAACGTGCTCTTCGTCTTCGAGTCCTTTGACAACGAGACCGCCTTCCTCGACGTCGCCGACACGATGAAGGAGATACCCATTGTCACCTCCAACGCAGAGACCCTCGCCGAGCATGGGGTCCTGGGTGAGGCATGGACATTTCCTCCCCCGCACTCCCTCGACAGGAGGCCGCTGTCAGAGTTGTATCCGATTGCAGAATGACAACATGTCCACACTCGCCATTCCGAAGACTTCCTGTAGGGGCTGTCCCAGCATAGCTGCTGGGACAACTTTATTGCATCTTGCAACCGCGCATGCCCCTTCCGCCCTCGGGGGTACATCTCGTTGCAGAACTGACACGTCATGGGAGTTTCAGCACACCTCCCGTCCCCCTCGCCCATCAGCTACGGCTCCTAGCGACGACAGCCCTCATCCATGATCTCGATGACCAGGCACATGAGGGCCACAGCAGCATGTTCCATTAGCCACCCCAGTCCGTTCTTACGACTTCCTGTAGGGGACGAAAGGGCATTTCCCCACTCACCGTGTCTGCCCCCAACAGGTCGCAACGGGACATTTTGTTGCAGAGCACGAAATCTCGGTGATCTGCCTCAAAGCCGACGCCCGCAACAGGATTGAACTGCCCCAGACCCATCGATGCGCCTGACGTGTCACCTGACTCAGCCCTCGGAACCTCCGCCGAAAGACCAGGCCGCTCTGGACCACCGTCATTCGGATCCGGAGGAAGGAGAGTGAGCGACTCGCGGCGCGGCGCTCATCGAAAGGCTGGCGGGGGACCTGACCCGACGGTTCGGGCGCGGCTTCTCCCGGCAGAATCTCCGGCACATGCGCCTATTCTATCTCGCTTATCCGCCAGACCGAATTCGCTAGACAGTGTCTGGCAAATTGAATCTACCCTCTCAACTACCGATTCTCCAGAAGCCGTCTGGCATATCTGAAGCCGCCTCCGACGAAGTGGGCCTCGACGACCTTCAGACCGCCTTTCCGTTGCCTTGGTCTGCCTACGTGCGGCTGCTTTCGGTCAGGGATGAGAGCGCCCGCGAGTTCTACGAGACCGAGGCGCTGCGAGGGGATGGTCCGTCCGACAGCTAGACAGGCAGATCGGCTCCCAGCTCTACGAGCGCACCGCCTGTCCAAGAACAAGGCGGCCATGCTCACGTCGGGACGGAATCCTAGAGCTGAAGACGCCGTGCTGCCCGAGGAAGAGATCAAGGACGAGTACTCCGAAAGCGATCTCGAAGACGCGCTCATCCGCCACTTGGAAACCTTCCTCATGGAGCTGGGCGGGGACTTCTGCATCATGGGCAGACTGAGGCGGCTGCGAATCGGAAACAAGTAGTACAGGGTGGACCTGCTGTTCGATCACTGGGGCCTGCGATGCCTCGTGGTCATTGACCTGAAGAATGGGGCGTTCACCCACGCCGACGCCAGGCAGATGCACCTCTACCCGAACTATGCGCGGGAGCACTGGGTACGGGAGGGCGAAAACCCTCCCGTCGGACTCATCCTCTGCTCAGAAAAGGACGAGGCGCTGGCGCGGTACGCGTTTGATGGCCTGCCGAACAATGCGATGGCCGGGGAGTATCGGATCACCCTGCCGGACGAGGAGTTGTTGGCGGGAGGGCTTGGCCGCACGAGGCAGGCGATGGAGGTGCGCAGTGCACTATAGGAGAACGACCATGAAGAGTGAACGGGCGCGCCGCAAAGAGCGGAGCCGGGGCCGGCTGTGTCTGCCCAAGGCGTTCAAGCACTGGTCGCTGCGGAGCGTGCAGGTCATGCTGATCAAGATGGGCGGTCGTCTGGTGCAGCACTCCCGGCGATTGATCTTCCAGGTATCCGAGGTGTCGGTTCCTCGACGGTTGTTCGAGGGAGAGT
>JAPOPA010000270.1 GCA_026713145.1 Chloroflexota bacterium | reverse complement strand
TACCTCTCCCCCGCGGGGGGAGAGACGGAAGGTTCTCTATTGCTCTGGCCTTCGACAGGCTCAGGCCGAACGGAGTAAGAGATTGGTTAGGGCCAGCCGAAGCTGTCGAACGGCACGTTGTCGCGGTAGTTTTGGATGGCGCGGCGGACGTAGGGGATGGTGTTGGACGGCAGGTCGTGGATGTCGAACCAGCTCAAATCGTCGCACTTGTGGGGTTCCATGTTGTTGACCTCGCCGGAGTAGCATGAGGCGTGGAGGAAGAAGGAAATGTATTCTTCTTCCTCTCTGAAGTGCATCACGCCTACGACTGTCAGGTCATCCGGGGATATGGTGATCCCAGCCTCTTCTTGCGCTTCCCGAATCATGGCGGTCTTGAGTTCCTCTCCGCCGTCAATGTGACCGGCGACCACGCTGTAGTTTCCGTCCTCGTAGCCGGTATTGTACCGGCGGAGCATGAGGATTTTGCCGTCCTGCACGAGCAGGAGATGGACGGCTACAGGCGCTAGGAACATCACTATGCCCGGGGCATGCGGGTGCCCTCGACCTTCATCCTCATGCGGTAGACGGAGGTGCGGGCGGTGACGTAGAGGGTCATGTTGTCAGAGTCGCCCCACGCGAGGTTGGCGGGAAGCTCGAGGAGACGAATCTTGCCGATGTAGTGGCCATCGGGGCCGTGAACGAACACGCCACCGGGCCCGGTGCAGTAGGTGCGGCCGTCCACGTCGACCTTGATGCCATCGGGGACGCCGGGCTCGCCGTCTTGGGGAAGCTCGGCAAAGACGCGGCGATTGGTTAGGGCACCGTCGGGCTGCACGTCGTAGGCGCTGATGTGCTTGTGGTGTCGGGTGTTGGTGACGTAGAGGGTGCGTTCGTCCGGGGAGAAGGCGATGCCGTTGGGGTACTCGAACGGGGCGGCCTCGAAGACCCTGCCACCGGGAGATACGCCGTACACGAAATTCTCGTACAGGGGCGCGCCTGGCGTGTGGTTCGGCCATGCTCCGGGGTCGGTGAAATACATGGTGCCGTCGGAGCGGAAGACGACATCGTTGGGCTTGTTGAGCAGGCGCCCTTCGCACGAAGCGGCGACGGGGACGATAGCGCCGTCGGGGTCCATTCTCGTGACGCTGCGGTGCTCGCCGTCGCACATGACGAGCCGGCCGTCGAGGTCGAGGGTCATGCCGTTGGAACCGGCGGGACTGTCGCGGAGGACGGTCAATTCGCCAGAGTCCACGTCGAGGCGGTAGACGTAGGGAACGGTGGTGAAGAGGAAGGCCCCGTCGGGATGCCAGACGGGGCCTTCCGTGAAGGCGTGACCCGTTGTCAGGGGCGTTGTATCGAGGTGTTCGAGTAGATCATCGAGTGTGTCGGGCATGGGTTTTTCCTTCGCAGGTTGTGGGCGAGAGTGTTGCACAATCGGGGTAGTGTTTGCCAGAGGTGGGGGATTCACCACGGAGGACACAGAGATCACACAGGGAGGAGAGTTCGGCCCCACCCAAAGTGGCGGACAGCTAGATGGGGTTGGGAAAGTGGCCTATACGTTCACGTCAAATCCCAAGTCCACTTCGGAGGCCGGAACGCCGCCTCTGATGCCCCAGTTCTCGGCCGGACTCTCCCGCAGCAGGATTTTGATCTGGTCACCGGGAATGCCGAACGGTTCGAGTTTCCTGACGATAGCCTGGTACAGGGCCTTCTTCGCCTCCAGTGACCGGCCGGAGAAGAGGTCGATGTCGACAATGGTGTATCGCTCGCCCTTCTCAGGAGTCTGCGGGAAGCGGTGTGGCTCATGTACGACAAGCCGGACTGTCTTGTCCCACTCGGGAATCTCGAGCGCATGCATCATGGCGGCGTGAATGGCATCGATGATCCCGGTCTCTTCGGTCTGGGAATATTGGCGACGTACTTCGATGGTTGCGTTTGGCATGGCTGCACCTGGGAGATTGTGTCGAGACCTGCGGGCGGTTTGAGGATGACTCAAGAACCGGCGAATACGATTGTACTTGGGGGCGGCTTGGCAGGCCAATTATCTCCGCCATTTCCAGGGGGTTCAGGTTGCAAGGGTCAGGAGGATTCACCGCGGAGGGCGCGGAGGGAAGGGGGAAAAGGGAAGTTCGTTTTGTTTCGCTGCGTTCGGAATGAAAGGTTAGTGGCGTAATAGGTCGTGCGGCTCTACAATCGTTGTTCATGTTTGGAGGGGCAATGAGCACGGAACGTAAGAAGAGTCGTCGTGAGAATCCGCTGGTGAGCCTGGCGGTGAATATCGTCATACCGGTGATCATACTGGTGCGTTTCAGCGGGGAGGAGCAGTTGGGGCCGGTTAACGGGCTGCTTCTGGCGCTGGCTTTTCCTGTGGGTTATGGACTGTACGACTTCATCGTCCGGCGGGGGTTCAACCCGTATTCGATGCTGGGGTTCGTGAGCGTGCTTTTGACGGGGGGGATCGGGCTGCTCAAGCTGCCGGTGGAGTGGCTGGCGATCAAGGAGGCGGCGATTCCGTTTATCATCTGCGTGGCGGTGGTGGTGTCTATGCGAACGCCCTACCCTCTCGTCAAGTTGCTTCTCCACAAGGTCATCAGCGTTGAGCGGGTGTACGAGGCGCTGAACCAAAGAGAGAGCATTGAGGCGTACGAGCGGCGGGTGGACGCGGCCACGTACATGATCGCGTTCGGGCTGTTGGTCTCGACCGTCCTGAACTACGTACTGGCGCGGGTGGTGGTGGTCAGCGAGCCGGGCACAACGGCGTTCAACGAGGAGCTTGGACGCATGACGGCGCTGAGCTTTCCGGTAATCACGGTGCCCTCGATAACCATCCTTGCGTTTGCGCTATACTACCTCGCCAGCGGCATCACGAAACAGACGGGACTGGAGTTCCAGGACATCTTCAAGACAACACAGGACGAAGAATGAACCTCATCATAGCCGGTTGCGAGTACGCTGGAACGACGACGCTTGCCAAGGGGATAGCTGAGTGGGCGCGCAGGACATTGGGAGGGACGCAGGAGGTGCACGACCACTTCAAGATTCCGCACATCGCCTGTTATCGCAACGGGCCGGCGGCAGAGCCTCTGACCGACGAGGAACTGGCTCACGTCATGTCGTGGACGCCGAAGATGAAGGAGATGGCGCAGCGGCAGAGCATGAACTACCACATGCCGAACAACTGCGAGGCCGACGACTACATCGTCGTGGGCTTTCACATCGAGGACTCCGTATACGCGGCCACGTTCTTCGGCTACGGTCACGACAAGGAGCCGCAGGGAGGGTTGCGCTGGAAGTACGCCCGCCACCTTGAGACGGCGTTCATGGAGCAGGCGCCGGAAACTATCCTCGTGTACGTCAAGGCATCGGAGGAAGTAATCGCGGAACGAATGGCAGCGAACCCACACCCGTTCTCCATCGTCAAGAAGAAGGACATTGAACACGTGCTGGCAGACTTCGAGATGGAATTCCAGCGGTCGGTCTTTAACACGAAGATCGAAGTCGACACGTCGGAGGCGACGGTTGAGGAGAACCTGGCAGAGCTTCAGGAGGCTATCAAGCCGCATCTGACAATTGAGGACAGGCGGAGGATGTTGGTGCAGGGAGCGATCGGTTAGTGCGCCGTGGCAGTTACCCTGGTGAATTGGAACGTTGAATGGGCGACGCCACGTTCAACAAGAAGCCCGGAAATTCTCACCCGCATTAGTCACCACAGTCCTGAAATTACTTGCCTTACCGAGACCAATATTGGGCTGCTGCCAAAGGGTGGACACACGATCTCTTCACATCCGAACTATGGCTACAGAGTCAGAGAGGAACGCCGGAAAGTGTTACTGTGGTCGCGAGAGCCGTGGGAGCAAGTCGATGAAATGGGGAGCGACTTGATGCCGCCGGGACGATTCGTGTCGGGCGTAACGCAAACTTCGGAAGGAGCACTGACCGTCATGGGAGTCTGCATTCCCTGGGCGGACTCACGGGTGCGCGGAACCGAAGTGAAGCGCGTGAGGTGGGAAGACCATCTACAGTATCTCAAGGGTCTATCGGAAGTGCTGGACCGGACACCTGTAAGACGGCTCATTGTGGTTGGCGATTTCAATCAACGGATACAACAGGGAGACGCCGTGCCTAGCGACGTTCGCATGGCGCTTCAGTCCGTCCTTGCCTCACGCATGACAATCGCAAGTGCCGGAATGGGCTTTCGGGGTCGAAGAAGCATTGACCATGTTGCCCTGAGTGGCGACCTAACAGCCGAGTATATCGGTGTGATAAGCAATCTGGACGGGGAGCGTAAGCTGTCTGACCATTTCGGAGTCGTTACCGGTCTTTCAGCATCGAGCCCCTCAGGCGGCGGTTAGACAACAGTACCAAAGTGGCATCGATTGACAAGGACATATTGAGAAAAAAGAGCCGTACAAGAAGATGGGGCAATAGATGAACATTATAGCGATCGGATGCGAGTACACGGGAACGACGACGCTCATGCTGCGATTGCAGGAGTGGATGAAGGACGCCTTCGGGCAGACGATGATATTCCACGACCACTTCAAGCTGCCGAACGCGTCGGGGCATCCGCCGCTCGACCCCGACATCATCATCTTTGATGAGGAAGAGAAGCGACTGGTAATGGAGATGACGCCCAAGCTCAAGGAACTGTTCACCCGGTACACGCTCTTCTATCACTCGCCGTCAAAGTCCAGTGCCTCAACGGTCCTCGGGGGTCTTCATATTGGACACCACATCGACGAGTTGATCTATGCGCCGATGTACTTCGGGTACGGCGGTCCGGGCGAGCCCGGCGACCGGCGCGTGGAGGCGCTAAGCGTCGAGCGAGGCCTCTTGAAGCATCAGCCTGACACGGTGCTCGTGCTGATGAGGGCGTCAGCGGACGTTGTCCGAACCCGCATGAGGAGCGCGCCGCATCCGGACGGGGTTGTGCGTGACGAAGACATCGAGCACGTGTTGCAGCGCTTCGACGAGGAGTTTGCCCGGTCGGCTATCCGCAACAAGTTCACACTTGATACGTCCGCATCGACGCCGGAAGACACATTCCAAGAGTTCCTCTGCAAGATGGAGCCGTTGTGGACGGAGAGTGATCGTCTGCGGATGCTGACGCACGCTCGGTAATCGTCTACAGCGCTCCAGTCCTCCCCTTGCTTGGCGTCGTGGTAGTATGGTTGACACCATGGTTGCCCCAGCGAAGACAGGCGTAGACGAGAAGGTTTCGGCCCTCAAGGGCGCCCTCGCTGAGATGCGGCACGTCATCGTCGCGTATTCAGGGGGTGTGGACAGCACGTTCCTTGCCGCGGTGGCGAATGAGGTGCTGGGCGATGCGGCTCTGGCGGTGACAGCACGGTCGCCGAGCCTCGCTCCCTCCGAATACGAAGGGGCAGTTGAAGTGGCCGGTGTGCTTGGGCTGAATCACCGGGTCATCGAGACGGCTGAGGTGGAGCGGGACGACTACCGCATCAACGATCCCAACCGCTGTTTCTTCTGCAAGGAGGAGCTGTACACGCACCTCTCGACCCTGCCGGAAGCGGGGTACGCGCAAATCATCAACGCGCATAATCTTGACGACAAGGGAGACTTCCGGCCCGGCATCAACTCGGCGAAGAAGCGGGGTGTGCGAAGCCCGCTGGTCGAGGTGGGACTGACGAAAGCGGAGATCCGCGAGCAGTCTCTGGCGATGGGTCTGCCCACGTGGGACAAGCCCGCGCAGGCGTGCCTGTCTTCGCGGATACCGTATGGGACGCCCGTGACGGCGGAGGCACTGGCACGGATCGCGGAGGCGGAGGAGTACCTGCGATCCCTGGGGATCGAGCGGCTTCGAGTTCGCCACCATGACACGGTCGCGCGCATCGAGGTTGGTACTGAGGATTTTCACGTATTGCTCGATGAGGATACGCGGCGGGGAGTGGTCGAGCGGTTCCGGGAGATTGGGTATTCGTATGTGACGCTCGACCTTGAAGGCTTTCGGTCTGGGAGTTTGAACGAGGTGCTGGTGGGGTTGCGGCGAAAGCGGGAAGTGAACGGGACGTTTCAGGAAGAGTAGGCGAAGGGGAGAGCATGGACTCGGAAGCTGAACGATATGTAGCCTCGACGCCGAGGTCGGCGGAGCTTCAGGTAGAGGCGGAGCGATATCTGCCCGGCGGGAGCTCTCGCGGCACGGCATACTTTGGACCCTACCCCTTCTTCGTGGAGCGGACGGAGGGGCACCACATTGTCGACGTGGACGGCAACCGGTACCTCGACTTCATGCTGAACGCGACGACCTACGTGCTCGGCCACTCTAATGGCAGGGTGGTCAATGCGGTGCGAGAGCAGGCCGAAGACGGTCTGAGCTACAGCACCCCGCACGAGTCGCAGGTGCAGCTGGCACAAGTACTGTGCGAGCGGGTACCGTCGGTCGAAAAGGTGCGATTCACAAACTCAGGCACCGAGGGAACGCTGAACGCGATTCGTGCCGCCCGCGCGTACACCGGCAAGCACAAGATCGCCAAGATCGAGGGCGGGTATCACGGGAACCACGAGTACGTGTCGGTGAGCGTCTACAGCCCGCTCGACGCGCTCGATCCGGTGGAGCCGACGAGCGTTGCCGAGTGGCCGGGGCAGCCGCCGAGCGTGGTCGAGGACGTTGTCAACCTTCACTACAACGACATCGAGTCGACGGAGCGGATCCTGCGTGAGAACGCGGACGAGCTGTCCTGCGTCATCATCGAGCCGGTGCTGTCGAACTTTGGGTACCTGCCCGCCGACGCGGAGTACCTGAGCAGACTTCGTGAACTTACTACCGAGTTGGGCCTGATACTCATCTTCGACGAGGTGCAGAGCTTCCGGCTATCGCGGGGCGGGGCACAGGAGCAGATGGGAGTCATCCCCGACATGACGACGTTTGGGAAGGTGATAGGCGGGGGAATGCCGGTCGGAGCGTGGGGCGGACGAGCCGATCTGATGGACCTCTACGACCCGACGGACGGGCCGGTGGTCTCTCATGCCGGGACGTTCAACGCTAACCCCATGACGATGGTGGCCGGACTGGCGACGCTGGAACAGCTGACGCCCGAGGTGTACGAGCGCATGAACGCGCTGGGAGACATGCTTCGCGCCAAATTGCGGGCGGTGTTCGACGAGCTTGACATTGCAGTACAGGTGACGGGTGTAGGCTCGCTGTTTGGCATCCACTTCACGGAGGAGCGGATCGTCGACTACCGCTCGGTGCTGCGGGCCGACCGAGAGATGCAGGGTAAACTCTTCGCGGGTCTGCTTAACGAGGGCATACTCATGCAGACCAAGGCAGCGGGGGCGTTGTGCTCGCTGACGACCGAGTCGGAGATCGATACGCTGGTGGACGCGACGCGGCGGGTGATGCTGCGGACTCGGTGACGAGTCGAGGCGATACCATGACGACACTCAGTATAGACATACCGCAAGAGAAAATCAGAAAATTCTGCCGGGAGCATCACATCCGGCAGCTGTCACTGTTCGGTTCGGTACTAAGAAACGACTTCTCGGCAGAGAGCGATGTCGACATGCTTGTGGAGTTCGTACCCGGGCATACTCCTGGCTTGGCCTTCTTTTCTTTGCAGCGAGACCTTAGCGAGCTCATAGGCAGGCAGGTGGACCTGAATACGGCGAATGAACTAGACCCTTCCTTCCGGCGGATTGTCCTCGATGAAGCTCAGGTGGTCTATGGCCCACAGTGACCCTCTGAAACGTATCCAGCACATGCTGGAGCGGGCGCGGGAAGCGGTAGGCATGACCCGCGGACGTTCGAGGTCCGACTTGGATACAGTCCGGATGCTAAATCTCGCCCTGGTAAGGCTGATGGAAGTTATAGGTGAGGCAGCGGGACGAGTCCCTGAAGACTTTCGATCACAGCACTCCCAAGTTCCTTGGCGGGACATCACGGACTTGCGCAACAGACTGATACATGGATACGACTCGGTTGACTTCGACCGTCTCTGGACGATCATCCAAGACGATCTTCCCCCGCTCATCGAACAGTTGGAAATGATCGTCGAGCAGAAGCACTAATTACAGAAGGGGAGATCGCTAGCCTTCACCCCTACCCTACCCTGACACGGACGTAGCCGCGTTTGCCGATTTTGACCAGCGCGCCTGCAAGTCGTGATGCCGGAACGAATAAGCGCGGGTCTTCGACCATCTCGCCGTTTATGCGGATGCCGCCCTGCTGAACGAGGCGGCGGGCGTCGCTCTTGCTCTGTACAAGGTCGCTGTGGGCCAGGAGATCGACAACCCCGACGCCGTCCTCGCGGTGACTGTCGGCCGGGAGGTGGAGGTCTGGAATGTCTGAGGGCAGCTCGCCTTCGTTGACGACACGCTCGAACTCGTGCTGGGCCACGTCGGCGGCTTCGGGCGAGTGGAGCATCGAGACGATGTCGTGGGCGAACTGCTGGCGGGCGTCGATCATGTTGTGTTCGGTCTTGGCGCGCTCCTCGATGGCAACAATCTCGTCATTTGGACGGTCGGTGAGCACCCGCATGAATCGCGGAAGCTTGGAGTCCTGGACGAGCGTGAGCTTGAAGAACATCGGCACGGGGTCTTCGTTCAGGTCGACGGTGTTGCCGTAGGTCTTGCTCATCTTGCGCCCGTCGAGCCCCTCGAGGAGTTGAGTGGTGAGCACGTGCTTGGTCTTGCCAAGGTATGCGTCCACGAGGTCACGGCCCCGCATCATGTTGAAGAGCTGGTCGGATCCGCCAAGCTCGGCGTCCACCTCCATCGCCACGGAGTCGTAGCCCTGCAGGATGGGGTAGATCATTTCGTTGAGGTAGAGGGCCTCCTGGTTTTTCAGGCGCTCCTGGAACATGCTGCGTTCGAGAAGCTGTTGGACGGTGAATTTGTCCATAATTTCGATGAATTGGGAGAGAGTGATGTTGTCGAGCCAGTGTCCGTTGAACCGGACCTCTGCCGGATTCTCGCCATCGAGGTCGAAGATTCGGGAGAACTGTTCGGCGTAAGTCTCGGCGTTTTCGAGTACCTGCGCGTGCGTGAGTCGTTTGCGGGCCTCAGGGCGGTCGGACGGGTCGCCGATGCGTCCGGTAAAGTCGCCGATCAGGAGGATGACGTGATGTCCTTGAAGCTGGAACCAGCGGAGGACACGCAGTCCCACGAGGTGGCCGATGTGCATGTTGGGACTCGTCGGGTCGAGCCCCTGGTAGATGGTGAGTCGTTTGCCCTTTGCGATGTCGTCGAATAGCTCGTCGCGGACGATGGCGTCATCGAGCATTCCCCGGTCGAAGAGTGTTTGCAGGTCCCAGTCTTTCATGTCGATTCTCCCGTAGCCGTTCAGAGTTGGTGAGAGGAACACCCCCGCGCCTGTGGATTCCCCCCTACGCGGGAATGACGGTGACTGAGGGCATCAAACGTTCTCACGAAGTCTGAACAGTTACTTTCTCTCGGTCGGTGTGTCGTCCCACCGTCGTCTAGCTCTTCACGACGCGATTGCGGAGGGCGTCCGCGCCACGGAGGTATTGGAATTCGATCTCCGACGCTTCTCTATCGGTATTGACGAGGAGCATGACGCGGATGACGCGACCCATGGCGTTGGGTACCTGCATCTCGTGGGCACAGAGGAGGGCAACGTACTGCCAGCCAAGCTGGCGTGCGGCGGCGGCGGGAAATTCGGCGTTCAGGTCCTCCGTCGTGGTGAAATAGGCTGCCGCGATGTCGTCCACGTCGACCTCATTCGACTCGACCAAGGCCGTGAGGAGCTCGACGGTTGCATCAAGGATGGACTCCTGTGTGTTGTCATCGGCGATGGTTGCGCCGCGGATGCCTCGTATTTTTGCCATGGTTCGAAGAGAGTATTGCGTAGAGTTTCAGATTCGGTTTGAGAGGGTTTACCGGCGCCCCTTAAGGCCTTTGACGAAGTCGACGGCGGCCTGGACCTTTTGGTCGGCGGGTGCGTGTTCGATGGCATCGAACATTGCGCTGGCGACGATGGCACCGTCTGCGTATGCGGCAATTGCGTCGATGTGCTCCTTGCTGGATACACCGAAGCCCTGGATGACAGGCACGTCCGTGTGTTGCCTCACTCGCCCCACGAGCTCGGCAACGTCGGCGCGGATGTCCTGGCGCGCTCCCGTCACTCCCAAAACAGCGACGCAGTAGATGAAGCCGCTGGCGTGACTGGATATGTACTTGATGCGTTCGTCAGTGCTGGTGAGGGCGACAAAGTGGATCTGGTGGATGTTGTTCTCAGCGCAGAGCGCCTCCAGTTCCGTGGATTCCTCCGGCGGTAGATCGGGGACAATCAGACCATCGACGCCGGCGTCTGCCGCGTCACGGACGAGGTCCTGCAAACCGTACTTGAGGAAAGGGTTGAAGTAGCCCATGAGCATAAGGGGAGAATCGATGCCTCTCGAGCGGAGCTGGCGGACGGCGTCTAGGCACGTCCCTACGCTGACGCCATGCTGAAGGGCATGGAAGCTTGTCTTCTGTACCGTGGGACCGTCGGCCATAGGGTCGCTGAACGGGACGCCGACTTCGAGCAGGTCGCCGCCGTTCCGCAGGATGGCTTCGGCGATGTCAACGGACGTGGGGACATCGGGGAAACCCACGGTTATGTACGGGGAAAGGACGTTCCTTCCCTCGGCGCGAGCGTTGCTGAGCGTTTGGTCGAGTCGATTTGAGACGGTCATGCTGCGAATGTCACGGCAAGGCTATTTTGGCCGGCGTGGGCAAGGAATCCCGGCCAGATTGAGTGAGTTCGGAGATACAGCCAGGAGAGGACTGCTCCGCTGGCGAAGGTGGGCAAGAGCACGGAGAGGTCGCCGTGCGCAACGGCGAAAATCGCGGAAGCCACGATCACACCGGGAATGACGCCGATGCCTTGCACGAACGCCGCGAGCAGGAATCCGCGGAAGAAGACCTCCTCGGCGATGGGCCCAATGATGACAAGGATGCCGACGGTGAACGCTCGAAGGATTCCCTCACCCAAGAGGCTTTCGGGAACTGGCGACGGCGCTAGAGATTCAATCCCCAGGGCCGATACAACTACTTGGTAGACAAGACCGGCCACAATGCTCACGGCAAGCGCCAGGGCGGCCCAGCCGACGATCTTGGGCCAGCGGAGACCGATCGTGACAAGTCCCAGGCTGTTCAAATTCGCGCCGCGCCACTTTACGGCGAGAAGCCAGACGGTCCCTACCATGAGCATTTGGAGCAGGAAGAGGACGACCGTCGTGATCCCGTCGGCCTGTCGTTCCAATGAGCCGAGCAGACGACCCAGCGCCAGCAGGGACACCAAGCTGCCGCAAGCGACGATGGCAAAGCCGATCATGGCGTCGGTGATGCCCCATGGGACGCTGATGCGTCGACGGCTTGGCTCGGTCTTTTCCGGCGGTTCCTGGTCGGTCATGGCGAGTTGTGGGAGTGTATCACAGGTGTTTGATGTGGCCGTCCGTCCTTAGTTGTGGAGAAGGGCGTAGGAGTAACCCTCACCCCAGGCCTCTCCCACGACGGGAGAGGGGGTATTCGCAGAGATGGGAGAGGGAATCCTTGCAGGCCGACTTCCTCGATGAGTCTTGTGACCGTACATCAGTGAGAGTTGTTCCCCAGTTGGTTGTAGGCCCAGGCGAGGAGGTCTTCGGTCTCCTGCCAACCGATGCAGGGGTCGGTAATGGAGACGCCGTATTCCATCTTGGAGAGGTCGCCGTTGATCTTCTGGCTGCCGGGGTTGATGTTGCTTTCAAGCATTGCGCCGATGATGCCCTCGTTTCCGTCGACTCGCTGCTGGACGACACTCTCGAAGGCCTCGTGCATCTTGGTATGGTCCTTGTCGCAGTTGCCGTGGCTGCAGTCGACGAGGAGATGGGCGGCAGCGCCGCCATCGGCAAGCTGCTGCCGGGCTGCGGATACGGAGTCGGGGTCGAAGTTCGGGCCGTCGTTCGCGCCACGCAGGACGAGGTGACCGTAGGGGTTGCCGGCCGTGTGGATGACGGCGGTGCGGCCCGATTGGTCGATGCCAAGAAAACCGTGTCGCGCCTGTGCGGACACAATGGCGTCTACGGCGATCTTCGTGCTGCCGTCGGTGCCGTTCTTGAAGCCGACAGGCATACTGAGGCCGCTGGCCATCTGGCGGTGGGTCTGGCTTTCGGTCGTGCGAGCACCAATGGCCACCCAGCTAATAAGGTCGGCCAGGTACTGGGGCACGATGGGATCGAGGAACTCGGTCGCGGACGGCAGGCCCATCTCGGCCACGTCGAGCAGGAGCTTTCGGCCTTTCTGCAGTCCGGTCGTGATGTCGAAGGTGTCGTTGAGGTGTGGATCGTACAAGAGACCCTTCCATCCGACGGTCGTCCGCGGCTTTTCAAAGTAGACCCTCATGACGACGAGAATCCGGTCGGCGTACTTCCGGATCCCGTCGTCAAGTTGGC
>JAPOPA010000037.1 GCA_026713145.1 Chloroflexota bacterium | reverse complement strand
TGGCCCATCTGAGCGTCCGCAATCACTCGCCCGACTTCAAGGATCTGATGGCGAGCGTCTTGCCGGATTTCACAGAAAGACGAAAAAGACTCAGGCAAGTTGAAGGGATACTACCGCTGTAGTGCGTGCTCGGTGACTCTCACAACCGTCAGTCGTATGAGCCGTCCGAGCCACTGGTAACGCTGCTACATAGCAACCAAGTCTCCCGTGAGCCGAGCAATAAGGCGGCATAGGACGCCATTCCTACCTACTAATGTCATGTGACATTGAACTTCCCCAAATTGGCTCCAGTTAGGAGGTTAACGTCCGCCCCTTGGCAGAGCAACTCCTCTGTAGTTCATACATGGGGTGATATACTTGAATCTGGAACGGCAGATTCGCCAGGTTTGCTGACATGCAGATTTCCATCGTTGGAGAGGCAGGGCCGACCCCTGAGATCGCTGCTCTCGCCGAGGAAGTGGGAGCCGAGCTAGGGCGGCGTGGAATAACCCTCGTGTGCGGTGGCGGTCAAGGTGTCATGGAGGCGGCTTGCCGGGGCGCGAAGTCCCAGGGAGGAACGACCATTGGAATTCTTCCCGGCAGTGACCTTTCGGCAGCTAATGACTGGGTCGATGTAACGATTCCGACCGGTCTCGGTCAGGCCAGGAACGTGATCATAGCCCGGAGCGGCAGCGCGGCAATCGCCATTGGCGGACGCTACGGCACCCTTACAGAGATCGGGCACGCCCTCAAGGCCGGCATTCCGGTGGTCGGGCTTCGCACGTGGACTCTCTCCAAGAGCGGTGCCGTTGATCCGTCCATCATCGTCGCCACCGACGCGAAGGACGCCGTCGAAAAGGCAGTCTCGGTAGCCGAACGACCTCGTCCTACCGACATATCGAACGACTGAACAGACAGGAAGGGGAGACGAGAAACGTCGTGACGAAAATATCGCGGGTAATGGGCCGAGAGATACTGGACTCCAGGGGAAACCCGACCGTCGAGGTGGATGTGTTCCTCGATGACGGGGTCTTGGGACGCATGTCGGTGCCCTCCGGCGCCAGCACGGGCAAGAATGAGGCGCTCGAACTTCGTGACGATGACGAGACACGTTACGAGGGCAAGGGCGTCCTGAGAGCCGTCGGCAACGTCAACGACAAGATCGCTCCCGCCATCGTCGGACTCGACGCTTACGACCAAGAGGCGGTTGACCGGCTCCTCATCGATCTGGACGGCACTGCGGACAAGTCGAACCTGGGAGCCAACGCCATCCTGGGGGTGTCGGTGGCGCTGGCTCAAGCCGCGGCGGCAAGCCAACGGGAACCCCTCTACCGAGCTCTCGATCAGGACGGACGACTGAGTCTACCCGTGCCGATGTTCAACGTCCTAAACGGAGGGCAGCACGCCGACGACTCCACCGACTTCCAGGAGTTCATGGTCGTGCCCGTGGGATTCGACACCTTCCGCGAGTCCGTCCGTGCCGGCGCCGAGGTGTATCACGCCCTTCGTCGATTACTACGGGACCGCGGATTCGGGACGACTGTCGGAGACGAGGGAGGCCCTGCCCCCAGCGGCGTAACAAATCTCGGCGCTCTCAATCTTGTAGTCGAGGCCATCGAGGCGGCGGGCTACCGTCCCGGCGAGCAGTGCTGCATTGCCCTGGACGTCGCGGCGAGCGAGCTTCGTCACCAGAACGCTTACATCCTCATCAAGGAGCGCCGCATACTATCCACCGAAGAGCTGATCGATATGTACGAGGAGTGGATCACGCAGTACCCCATCATCAGCATAGAGGACGGCATGGCCGAGGACGACTGGAAGGGGTGGACGGCCCTCATGGAACGAATCGGAGACAGGGTACAGATAGTAGGCGACGACCTCTTCACGACGAACCCCACGCTCATCCGGCAAGGCATCGACCGAAACGCCGCGAACTCCGTGCTCATCAAGCTCAACCAAATCGGCACGGTCACCGAGACGCTCGAAGCGATCCGTCTCACCCAGGAGACCGGGTGGGGCGTCGTCATCAGCCACCGCTCCGGCGAGACCGAGGACACCACCGTGGCCGACCTCGCTGTTGGCACCGCGTCGGGACAGATCAAGGCCGGCGCTCCCTCTCGCGGGGAGCGCACCGCAAAGTACAACCGCCTTCTCCGAATCGAAGAGGAACTGGAACACGAGGCACAGTTCGTTGGACGGAAGGTATACGAGGCGTACGAGGGCTAACGCACTTCACCCCAATCGTTTAAGCGCCCGCTCCGCCGTCCACGCGTCGGTGATTAGGGTGAGATTGTCAAGGTCCACCGGTGCCCCCGGACAACGTCCGTCCAGCAGGTCGACAAGAGCGTTGAGCTTCTGAGCGCCTCCCGTCACCATGATGACCTCTTCCGCTTTACGGACTCGCTCAGGAGGTACGACTAGCACCTCCCGATTGATCCCGTCTACCGCTTCCGAGAGACGTTCGGGGTACTCGCGCGCCCCTGTCACGAAGAACTGGTGTGCAATACCGGCGACACTGTCCAGCAGAGTAGGGTCTCCGGCCTGTAGCTCCTTGAGGGTCTCGATATACTGTGCGATAGCCCCAAGCTGGACGTTTTGGTCGTGGTGGAGGAAGAACTGGTGCCTTGTGTTCAGCACCTCCAACCCGGCTAATGCCAAATCAAGAGGTGGTTTGTGAGGGAGGTCATTATTGATATCCGGTCGTCGTTCACCGGAAATCCAGCCCCGCATAAAGGTAATGTTACTGCGCGGTACTCCGAGTATTGAAGAGAGCTGAAAGACGTTTTCGTCGGCGTCCAGTGCCCGAACGGTCGGCACCGCCCACGCTCCGACCCTCGCCCCGCCGCACAGGGACTCGATGCGAATGCTCTGGTATCCCCTGAGAAAGGAAGGCCGCTCTTGCGCAAGTTCGGCCAGCCCCATGACGAGAAACCCAACACCTCGCCCCGAGGACACGCCGATAGTTATGCCCCGACGCAGCCTCGTCGCGAAATAGGTAGACGCTGCCTGTCCCAAGGCTTGGTGCAACCGGTCGTGCGCCTCGAACGCCCGGTTTGCTTCAGGGCTGCCGTCGGGAATCAGGTAGTCATCGGAATATGCGTCGCCCACACCCTCGACCACCGCGACGTGTGCCCGCCAAATGCTTGTGCGGCCGGACAATGCCTCGCTGAGTCGTTCGTCCATCCCTACCACGCGGGGAGTCACCTCCGCAGCCATCGTGTCGACCAGTTCGAACCTGCCGTCGTTAAGCCACCTCGCGAGCCTGCGGTGCAGCGTGGCGGGAGACCGATGGAACACTCCCGCTAGCTGTTTGAGCGTCCACCCATCCAGCAGGTATCGCGTGGCGATCTCGAGAGCTTCGCCGTCCAGATCGTCGACCCCGTCAGGCATGAATCACCATGTCTGAAAGATGAAATGACATTTCAAACGTGAAAGCACGTTGCTCCTTTGTAGTGATTGTGAAACATGGTACCGTTGCTTATGAGGAGAGTCAACGGTGTTGAGTAATCGGTTCCAGTGGCCTATTCTTTGGCGGATACACCGGAAAAATCTTCACCGAATTCAGTTGCATAGGAGGCGAACAGATGACAACTCGGGTAGGAATAAACGGATTTGGGCGAATCGGGCGACAGGTGCTCCGCGCCATCAAGGAGCGGCACGCGGACACCCTGCAAGTCGTGGCGATCAACGATCTCACCGACACGGCGACAAATGCCCACATGTTCAAGTACGACTCCAGCTACGGCATCTACCCGGGTACGGTCGAGGCTGCGTCGGATGACTCCATCGCGATCGACGGGCAGGAGATCAAGGTCATGGCCGACCGCGACCCGTCCAACCTACCGTGGGGAGACCACGGCGTCGATATCGTCGTCGAGTCTACCGGGTTCTTCACCGACGCGTCCGCCGCCTCGGGACACAAGGCGGGGGGAGCGAAGAAGGTCATCATCTCCGCGCCCGCCACCGGGGAAGACGCGACCATCGTCCTTGGTGTCAACGAGGACACGTATGACCCCGCCTCACACGACGTCATTTCGAACGCCTCATGTACAACGAACTGCATCGCGACGATGACGCGCGTGCTCCACGACTCGTTCGAGGTGAAGCGCGGCCTGATGACGACGGTACACTCTTACACCAACGACCAGAAGATCCTCGACCAGGTACACAGTGACCTCCGTCGTGCCCGTGCTGCCGCGGCCAACATCATTCCCACGACGACGGGGGCTGCCAAGGCTGTCGGCCTCGTGCTCCCTGAACTCAACGGTAAGATTCACGGCATGTCACTCCGTGTGCCGACGCCGTCCGGTTCAGTGACCGACTTCGTCGCCGAGCTCGGCAAGAGTGCGACGGAGGCGGATGTAAACGACGCCTACCGGGCTGCGGCCGACAGCCACATGGCTGGACTCGTCGAGTACACCGAGGAGCCCATAGTCAGCACCGACATCATCCGTAACCCGCACAGCAGCATCATCGACGGCCTGTCCACGATGTCCATGCAGGGAAATATGGTCAAGGTAATCGGGTGGTACGACAACGAGTGGGGCTACTCCTGCCGCACGGCGGACCTCGCGGCCTTCCTTGCCGACAAGGGACTGTAGAGACACTTAGGGCGGCTGACGATGGACCTGCCTGGTGCGCTCCTCGTCGATCTCGATGACACGATCCTCGACTCCGACAGCAATGCCGATGAGGTCTGGCTCGGAGTCTGCAGGGAACTCGCCGGTCGCCTCGGTAGTGTAGCCGCACAAGAGTTGCACGTTGCTGTCATGGACTCCCGGGACTGGCTGTGGAGTGACTTTGAGCGCGCACGCCCAAGCCGCCTCGACCTGTGGCAGGCCAGGCGAGATATTCTGACACGGTCCTTGGCCAGCCTCCGGATTTCGAACACGCCCATCGTGGAAAGTATGGCCGAACGCTACGCAACCATCAGGGAGGAAGAGCTAAGGCCCTTCCCAGGAGCCATCGACACGCTCCGACGGCTGAAATCCGTTGGCATCCACCTAGGGCTGCTAACAAACGGCGGTTCCGAGTCGCAGCGAGGTAAGATCGACAAATACGGCCTTGCCGAGTTCTTCGACCACATTCAGATCGAAGGTGAGTTCGGAATAGGAAAGCTGGACGAGCGAGCGTTCCGCAACGCCCTAAATGCCCTGGGTGTAGATCCTACCGAGGCCTGGGTGATCGGCGACAATCTCGATTTCGACACTCACGCCGCCCAGCAGATCGGCATCTACGCCGTATGGGTCAACTCACACAGGAACGGCCTCCCGGATGGGACAACTGTCCGTCCCGACTGGATTGTTGGATCGATTTCAGAGTTGGTCAATGATGGGACCGACTGAGCAGTGGCTAGTTCGCACCGTTGATGGGAATCCGGTTCAGAACCGTATCCCGCTCGTAGCCCTGAACTCCGCCACCGCATCCCGGATTTCCCGGTAGCCCTCGTAGTCCGGGACGACATCCTGCGGCCGCTCCTTGCTGCGCGCGAGAAAGCCCGGTTCGCGCACCGACTTCACCGGCCTGCGACCGTCCTGATACCGGATGTCGATGCTCCAGCGAACGGCGTTCGTCAAGTTGGGCGGAGAGACATGTGGGACGTGCTGGTGCATCAGAAGGGCGTCTCCCACCTCCATCGGCACGACGAGCGGTTCGAGGTCATCAAGTTCGGGTACGTAGGTGTTCGGTTCCCACTGCTCTTCGTAGGGTGGCGTGTGCAGGTGTCCTCCCGGCAGCACATGCAGGCACCCGTTCTCCTCGTCGACGGGAACGAGCGGTACCCAGAAGTTCGGCTCCGGCATCTTGGGCGCGGCGACGATGCGTGACATGAACCTGCCGCCCGCCTCTGAGGCTGTCCGGTCAAGCCCATACTGCTGCTGCACATACGTCACCCTCTTCGCGGCAAAGTCGGTGTCCTCGTGCCAGCGGAAGTCGGCAACCCCGAAGTTCGGCAGTTTCGGTCGTAGTCGGTGACGCCCCTGACAGTGTACTTCCGGCCCGACAATGCCCTCAACGATGTCGAGGAATTTGGTATGGCTCAGCAGCTTGAACACCTCAGGCCCCAAGAACTTTGAGCCGACCATCTCGTCATACGCCTGCTCCGAGTCCTCGACGATGCGCATGAATCGTGTCTCGAAACCCTCGTCCGCGTAGAGCGAGTTTGTCAGTCCGTCCGCATGATAGTCCCGCGCGATTCGGTCAACCTCACCTTCGTACTCGTAGATCAATGGTTGAAGATCGGTGGGGGTGAACAGCCCCTTGAGCAGCACGTAACCCAACTCGTCGTACTGCTTCTTTTGTTCAGAGGTGAGTCTGGGCATCTGGTGCTCCTTTGGACATAGCGTCCGATGAGCCCATACTTTCCGAAATCGAGATTGAAGTCAAGCTTGGAAAGCCGATCGCGGGGAGTGAATGAACAACGCTGCCGCCAAGGGGATAGGGGAGATTACAGAGTGACGGACTCAGGTATCTCGTCCAGCCCGAAATACTCGTGCTCCACCCGGTCGGCATGGACTTTGACGATGCGGAAACCTGCTGGGTCGATCCCCAGGGGGTAGCCTATGGCCCCCGATGCGACTACGTTGAGAGGCCCGTACTCGGCATAGGCGTTCTTGTGCCAGTGGCCCGCGAACGCGTAGGTTACGCCGTATTCCATGAGCAGTTCGACGATCTTCTCTCGCCGCACCCTCGGAACGTTAAGCATGTGGTCGGCTTCATCCAGGAAGGCGATAAACAGCGGGTGGTGCGTGAATAGCATGATGTGATCGACACCCGATTCCCGCGCCTTCGCCAGGTCGCACTCGAGGAATTTGACGATGCCCTCCCACTCACCCGGAGCGGATGAAGGGTCGACAGCAACGGAGCTGTTAATGACTACGAAATGGCTGCCTTCATGGTCGAAGGAGTAGTTGTCAGGCCCGTAACGCACTTGGTAAGCGGCGATGCTCTCCGGCGTGGGTGGAACACCGACGTCGTGGTTGCCGGATACCCAACGCATGGGAATGTCGTCATCCAACATCTCTGTGAGTTTCAGGAGAAGATCGTGTTGTTCAACATCTGTCTTGTCCTGCACAAGATCGCCGCACGTAATCGCGAACGCCGGACGCAGTCGATTGATCGCCTCAAGCGCACGCGTATAGTGGTCGGTCTCCTCGCTCATGTCGGTCACATCGGTCGGATAGATCCGCAGACCCTTCCGCCACCAGCGTTGGAGCTCCTCAGGGTCCCGCCCATTGAATGATTTGAATAGGCCGAACTGAGTGTCAGCCAACTGCACGAAGAAGAAGCTCATTTGTCTAGTCCCAGCCGAAGACCTTGTTCGTTCCCGCAAGGGGAATCCGTGCCATCGCCGACGCCTCCAGAGAAAGGGCGACCATGTCCTCCGGCTCGAGGCTGCGAACATCGCTCTTTCCGAGCGAGCGAGTCAGGAGCGCCGCCTCCATCGTCATCGAGTTGAGGAAATTGGCGACTCGATCCGCCCCTTCGTCGGGGTTGAGCCGGGCCTCGAGCACGGGGTCTTGCGTGGCGATGCCGACCGGACACTTCCCCGTCTGGCAGTGGTGGCAGTCACCCGCCGGGACTCCCACCTCGCGCTCAAAGTCCGCCTCTGGAATGTCGCGGTTGCAGTTGAGAGCGATCAGGGCGCCGATGCCGATGGCCACAGCGTCAGCTCCAAGAGCCAGTGACTTGGCCATGTCGGCACCGCTGCGGATGCCACCCGACGCCACGAGGCTGACCTCGCCGTATAGCCCCATCTCCCGCAGCGCCTCGCGTGCCATTACTATGGCCGGTACCGTGGGAATACCGCTGTGATCGAGAAGCGCCTCGCCGGACGCGCCTGTACCCGCAACCATGCTGTCGATGACGATGATGTCCGCTCCCGCCTTCGCAGCGAGTTTCACGTCGTCTGAGACTCGGCACGCGCCGAGCTTCACGCTCACGGGAACGCGACCGTCTGTCGCCTCGCGAATCTGCTCGATCTTCACCGCAAGGTCGTCAGGACCGAGCCAGTCGGGATGGCGCGCCGGACTGCGCTGGTCGATGCCGGACGGCAGGTCGCGGCTCTCGGCAATGTGATCGAGCACCTTGACCCCCATCAGCATCCCGCCAGTGCCCGGCTTCGCGCCCTGGCCGACGACGATCTCCACGGCCTGAGCGGCGACCAGATGGTGCGGATTGAAGCCGTACCTGCTCGGCAACACCTGGTAGATCAGCTTTTCCGACGCCTCTCGCTCCGCCTGGAGCATTCCTCCGTCGCCCGTGCAGCTCGCCGTGCCTACCATCGTCGCGGCGGTGCCGAGCGCCTGCTTGGCGTGACCGGACAACGCGCCGTAGCTCATGCCGGTGATGTAGACTGGCGTCTCCAGAACCAATGGCTCGCTCGCGTGGCGACCGCCAAGCTCAACCTGGGTGTTGCACTTTTCCTTATAGCCTTCCAGTGGGAACCGTGTCAGACCAGTGGAGAGAAACGAAAGGTCGTCGAAGTGGGTAACCTTCTGAAAGGTGCTGAACCCGCGAATTCGGTAGCGGCCGATGTCCGCCTTCGCGTGGATGTCGTCGATAACGTGCCTGGCCCAAATTTGGCTGGTTGACTGTACCATTCTTAGCCCTCAGCCCCATCGGCTCCACGAAGGAGTCGTTCGGGGAAGTTACACCGCCGACATCTCCAGTCGTTCGAGCTTGTCGAAGTGGTAGAGTTTCTTCTCAGATACGATCTTGCGGAAGCGCGGCTTGTCTTCAATACCGTGTTGTTCGAGCAGAGCCCACAGTTCGATAAGTTCTCCCTCGGAGACCGGTTCCACCTTCGCGTCCGTTCCGAGCGAGCCAATCTCTCCGCCGACGTAGATGACGCCCTCGTACATTGAGTCTCCCACCGCGTCGCCGACGTCGCCGCATACGACGATGCGGCCCTTTTGCATCATGAAGCCGGTCAGAAAGCCGGCGTTCCCACCGATGAGGAGGGTGCCGCCCTTCATGGATATGCCCGCGCGAGCGCCCGCATTCCGCCCGACGACGATCTCGCCACCCCTCATACTCGCCGCGACCGACGCGCCCGCGTCCTTCGTGACGGTTATCTTGCCGCTCATCAGGTTCTCGCCGAGCGCCCATCCAGCGTTGCCGTCGATGTGCACCTCGGGCCCGTCCATGAGCGATGCACCGTAGTACCCGACACTTCCCTCGATGGTGATATTACAGGGTTGGAGGACGCCCACGGCTATGTTGTGGCGCGCTTGGGGATTTACCACCTTGATTTCGTCCGCCGAGCTGGCGGCGTCCTTGATCCTTCGGTTAATCTCGGTAGCCGAGAGATTCTTCGCGTCTATACGGACCACGTCAGAACCTCGTTCTCCTGCGGCTCCACCCGGTCGAGCTCCTCGTCCGTGAACACGCTCCGCAGAGCGATCTCCTCGGACGCCACCGCCACAACGTCATCGGTCTGCATGGTTACGAGAGGCTTGGCCGCCCAGCGGTCCTTCGCCACGCCCATCCCGGTCTTGGTCGATACCAGGTACGTGAATGTGCCGTCCAAGTCGTCCAAAGACTGGGTTAGTACCGATTCGAGCGAGTCGCCCTCTGCCAGCTTGTCTGCTAGGTACACTGCGATCAGCTCCGAGTCGTTCCCGGTCAGGAAGCGATGCCCCATCGACTGGTAGTGTCGCTTGAGCTTGTGGTAGTTCGTAAGTTGCCCGTTGTGGACTACGGTTACGTCGGTGAACGGGTACGCCCAGAATGGATGGGAGTGGGTGATGTCCACTTTGCTCTCGGTCGCCATGCGAACGTGTCCGATGCCGTGCGTTCCGCGCATCAGGCCGATGTGATGGTCCCGGTCCATGTCACTGGCGACACCGACGTCCTTCACCACCTCGGACGCCTCACCTATGCTGTGGATAACCACGTCGTCAATCGTCATGAGTGTCTCGGCGAGCCGGGAAACCTCTCCCTCATAGTTGACCGTCAGCCGGAAGAATCCGCCCCATGAGCGGGTTGTCACGACTACGCCGCCGGCTCTCCCGATGGCCTCCTCGACCCTTTCAAGTACGTCCTTGGCCGCCTCGGCGTCCTCAGTCCACAGCCTGACAATCAGGTCTTCGTCAAGCTGCTCACCAACGACGGTGAATCCTGTGGAATCGCGTCCGCGGTGGGCCAGCGCGTCGAGCATCTTGACGAGGTCGCTGCCGACGTTCGCGACCCCGTTCCGCCCGCCATTCATGTACATGATGCCGCTGATGCCGCACATACATCCCCCCAGAGGCGGTCTTTTCTGAATACGAGAGACCGCGACTCAAACTATAGCATCGGCAAGGGTACCTAACAAGATATTGAAGCGGACCACGCCTCCGTCATTCCTCCTTCCGAGGGAGTGAAGGAAAGAGCATCCATGCCGGAATAGGACGTATCGGAGCGAATCTCAGTAAGAGAACGAGAGAGTGCAAGGCAGAGAGTCTGAACGCGTCCTTATGAGGGGTCGTTTGTGGGGACTGACCGCGCGGCCTCACCAATAAGCTTCCCGAGATCGCGGCTGAACTGTCCCTTGGTCAGCACGAGGTCGCATCCGACCTCCTTCCCCCTCTGAAGCATCTCCGTATTCGTGTGTCCGCCGTATCCGACGACCTGAGGCCGTGCCTCGCCACGTGCTAGCACAGTCCTCACCGCTTTCCCCCAGAAGTCGGCGTCGGCCTCAAGATCGACGAGAACAAGTATGGTCTCACCCTCCGACAACTCCTCGTTCAGCCGATCTACCGACATGACCTGCCGGGTCTCGCACCCACTCGGCGCAGCAATGTTCTGAATGCGCGGCAGAAAGAACAGGTTGGTCGCTACGACGATGACTTTCTCTTTCATCTACCAGCGCCCAATCCCC
>JAPOPA010000372.1 GCA_026713145.1 Chloroflexota bacterium | reverse complement strand
TACCTCCATTGAGATCAGGCCGGACAGCTCGCTGGCGTACACGAACCGCGGCACCGAGTACGCGCGTCTTGGTCAGCCAAGGCGAGCCATCGAGGACTTCCGCCAGGCAATAGAGCTTGACCCCGAAAACTCGGAGGCCTATTTCAACCGAGGGGCGGCATACGCGGCGATCGAACGCTACGAAGACGCCTTCATCCACCTTGAGAAGGCCGTACAACTCGATCCGGACAACGAGAAGGTATTCCACGACCGGGGCACGATATACGGCGAACTGGGAATTCTCTACCAGTCGACGCAGAACCTGACCGAGTCGATTTCCCGCGACCCGGACAACGCGGAACTCTACGCGCAGCGAGCGGAAGTCTACAAGCGGATGCCGAACCATGAGAAGGCCATCCGCGACCTGAGTTCCGCCCTGCAGCTCATACCGGACAACGCCGGTTGGCTCGTCGAAAGAGGCGACTCGTGGCTGGCCTTGGAGGAATTCCAGGCGGCCCTCAACGACTACAACACCGCACTGGAGATCCAGCCGACGAGCGGTCGCATTCTCGCGAGGCGGGGAACGCTCTGGAAGACGTCCGGACACTTCGACCGCGCAATTGTGGACTTCGAGGACGCGATCATCATGGACACAAGGAGCCACGAGGCCTATGGTGGACGAGGAGAGATATTCAGCCTGGTTGGCGACTTCAACCGCGCTATTGCGGACTTCACCAAGGCCATTGAGCTGAACGACGAAAACGAAGCGGTTATTGAGGCCAATCAAGAGGTCGAATACTACAAGAACCGGGCGCTAGCCTACGGCAGCGTCGGCAATCATCGCGGAGCGCTTACAGACCTGAACGTGGCTATCGACATCCACGAGCAGATCACCGAGCAGACCCGCGACCCCAAGGACGAAACGCTCTGGTCTCTCCGGGCCATCGCAAAGGCGGAGCTCTGCATGGAGGAAGAGGCATTGGTGGACGCGAACGTCGCCGAAGAGTTAGGGGCCGAGGCGGCCAATCTCAACCGCAGCCTGATGGCCATACGCGAAAAGCCCCAGTGCAGAGGGTCCTAACCTCCGTCTCGAAACGCGCACAACGTAATTTCGTAAATCCCCATGAAATCTCGCGTCCCCAAAATAGCAATGATCGCCGGAGCCGCAGCGCTCGTTGTGATCCTCCTTGCGGGAGGCGGGTACTGGTATTTGGGAACCCAGAAGTCCTCGGAAGAGCGTGCCGCAGAGCACTATGAAGTCGCCCTGACGCTCCAGAATGAAGGTGAACTGGAGCGCGCGATCTCCGAGTACACGAAAGTACTCAACATCGACGAATCGTACATTGAGGCCTACAGCAACCGCGGCGTCGCCCGCATGGACCTCGGGGAGTACGACAAGGCCGTTGAGGACTTCTCCAACGCCATTCTGCAGAATCCGGTCATACCTTACTTCTACTACAACCGCGGGCTTGCGTTTGAACGAGCAGGAGCGCTTGACTTCGCACTGCTCGACTATCTCGACGCCGTGGACATCGACCCGACCTACCGTGAGGCATTCTACGGCTTGGGAAACGTCTACCTGCAATACGGCGACTACCAGCGGGCGGTATGGAACTTTGACAACGCCCTGAGGCTGGAGCCGCAGAACCCCGACGCCCATTTCGGTCGGGGTGAAGGCAACTTCGGTTTAGGGCGGTATGAGCAAGCCATCGACGACTACACCAAGGCGCTTCGGCTTGAAAGCCAATTGCCGGAAGCCTACACGGGTCGCGGCGTTGCCTACATCGAGAAGGGCGAGCCGGCTCGGGCCATTGAAGACTTCAACAACGCCCTGCTGTGGAGACCAGACAGCATTTCTTCCTACTACCACCGCGCTCGTGCGCACCAGCGATTGAACAATCTCGAAGAGGCAATAGCGGACTACTCGGTCGTCATCGAGCGGGACCCCGCATTCGTCGGCGCGTACCACGGTCGTGGGATGTCCTACGTACAGGCAGGTCTGCCGGAGCAGGCCCTGCTCGACCTCGACGAATCAGTACGCCTCGATGAAACGTACGCGCCGACCTACGCTGCACGCGCACTTGCCTACTCCTTCCTCGGCAGGGACGACGATGCGATTAAGGATGTCGACAAGGCGGAGTCCCTAGGACATGACCGCTCACTCATAGAAGCCGACATCGCTCTCATCAAGGAACAGCGGCAGTAAACGGAGATTCTTCCGTACTCAATGTCTTACAGGACTGATGGTGTGATGGATTCCCGCTTTCGCGGGCATGGCGGTGGGTGGGGCGGCACGACGGGGCCATTTTCGCAACGATGGCAAGTTCCGGTGCTTGTTGTTGTTCCAGGCTCTCCTTGAGTCCAGTCTTTATACGGCCAGGTCCCGCCGTTCGAAGAGGTAGCACGCCGCCGCCACGAGCACTACGCAGGGCCCTATCAGCATTCCTGAGTGCGCGAGATTCAGCCCGTTCACCATGGGGTCGCCGCCAATGAAATAGTAGATCGGCGACAGGTACCGCACCCACTCCAGCCCTTCGATAATCGGGCCAAAAGTGTTCGCCACATACCCAACGATGCCTACCGCTCCACATACGCCGACGGAGGCGCTGGGCTTGCCCGTCCAAGCTCCGACGAAGAGGGTAAGCGCGCCAAACGTCACGCCAAGCAGAGTCAGTCCAATGTAGGCCTGCATCACGTTGAGCAGGCTGATGTCAACGTTGACGACAGCGATTCCCGCCAGCGTCCCGACGAACACGACCACGGCAAGCGCGGCAGTGCCGGATACCATTGCCGTGAACTTCTGCAGCAGCATCGTCGAGCGGCGTACCGGGTGCGAGAGCAGCACTTCGAGCGAACCTCGCCGCTCCTCACCTGCCAACCAACTTGTTCCAAGCCACAGGTTGAAGACGATGAAGAGAAGGGGGAACGTAAAAGAGAGCATCTCCGCCGTCAGGAACCCTTCCGGGGAGGCGAAGTCCTCCACATTGCCCGTGAATGCCCGGAAAAGCGAGTCCTCATCGCCCAGAATATCGTTCAGTTCGGGAATGTCCTGGAAGCTGGGATAGATCAGAACGATGACGAACGCGTACAAAAACAACCCCAGCGACCACCAGACGACGGGACGCCGGAGGTCGAGGAGCGACTTGAAGTAGACGTTACGCAGCATCGCTAACCTCCCCGTCTTCGCTGTAGAACGTCAGGAAGATGTCATCGAGCGACGCCTCATGCGTGACGATCCTCATGATCTCATGCCGCGCCGCCGCCTTGATCAGTGCGTCGGGACTGCCCGCAATCGACACCGTGACAGTTCGTCCGTCGACCACGAGATCGGACGCTCCCGAAAGATGCTCGAACTCAGCGCTTGAGACCTCGTACGCAAACTCGATCTCGAAGCGGTGGAGGGCGGCGCGGTCGATGAGGGTGTCCACGTCTTCGACGGCAACCAGCCGGCCCTTGCGAATGATGCCCACGCGGTCGGATACCCGCTGTACCTCCGGCAGCACATGCGAAGAGAAAAAGACCGTGCGACCCTCGTCCTTTACCTCGTCAAGAATTTCATAGAATTCATGCTGGATCAGAGGGTCGAGACCGCTCGTCGGCTCGTCCAGGATGACCAGCTTCGGCCTGTGCATAAGAGCCTGCAGAAGTCCGACCTTCTGCTTGTTGCCTCGTGAGAGCTGGGAGTACCTGCGGTCGAGGTCCACGTCGAGGCGGGTGGTGAGTTCGTCAACGTACTGCCAGTCGACCCCGCCTCGCAGGTTCGCGAAATATTGGAGCATCGCCCGCCCCTTCATGTGGTCGTAGAGCGCGAACTCGCCCGGCAGGTACCCGATGTTCCGCCTAATCTCGACGCTATCCCTTCGGATATCGAGCCCGAAGACCGTTCCGGCTCCCCGGGTGGGGCGAATGTGGTCGAGCAACATACGGATAGTCGTGGACTTTCCCGCGCCGTTCGGACCGAGGTAGCCGAAAATCTCTCCGGGAAGGACATCCAAGTCGACATCCACGACCGCCTCGATGTCGCCGAAGAGCTTCGTGATCTTCTCTGTGTGGATTACGCTTTCCAAATGCAGTCCCTACTCACATTCTTAGTGCCCGGTCCAACCGTCGAGTCCATTCTATGACGGCGACAGGCAAGCGGCGCATCACACGGCTGTGTGATTTGCCGGTGGACACTCGTTACGACGCCACTCCAGCATCCATCCGCGAAATCGCAGTGAGCAATTCCTTGTTGATCTCCCGGGCGGCCGTCGGCCCGCGATAGACGAACCCGGTGTAGGTCTGCACCGTCGTGGCCCCCGCCAGCATCGCATCAAGTGCGTCCCCGCCCGTAAACACTCCTCCGCAGGCATTGATAGACATCCGGTCCCCGACCTCGGAGCGAACGTCGCGCACCATTTCCAACATGCGCGAGAAGACAGGGCGACCGCTCAAGCCACCGGAGCCGACGGCGAGTCGAGAGTCGGCCATCGGCCTCGTGTTTGCGACGGTGAGGCCGTCCACGCCCTGCCCTTTGCAGGCCCGTACAAGGGCCATGAGCAGGCCGCGTGACTTCGCAAACTTGTCCGAAGGAAGGTCCGGAGCCGGATACGGCGGCAGCTTAACGATCAGGGGACGGTGCCGAGCCTCATTCACGGCTCCAAGTAGTTCCGTGAGGGAAGCAGGGTCATGGAACAGACGCAGGCCCGCCGTGTTGGGCGAACTTATGTTGATCTCTACCGCATCGGCCAGGGCCTCGAGTCGGCGATGGCATCGGACGATCTCGTCCACGGTCACGCCGGAGATGCTGACCACGAGCGGCAGGCTGCTACCAACTGAGCGATGGAGTTCGAGTTGTCGCGCGGCAGGTATGAGCCCCTTGCCGGGGAAGCCCAACGCGTTGATCAGGGAGGACTCTCCGGCGTCGCGAAACAGCCTCGGCTTCGGGTTGCCGGGTCTCGGGTGCAAGGTCACGGTGCCGACGGTGAGGTAGCCGAATCCAAGCGAGGCCAAGGAGGGGAGCATCTCGCAGTCTTTGTCGAATCCTGCCGCAAGCCCGACGGGATTGGCGAGGGGCAGTCCGCACATTGTCGCGTTGAGTCTGCGGTCTCGAACCTGGAAGGCAGGACCAAGCGACTTCCATAAGATGGGACTTCGAAGCGTCTTTTCGGCGACCTTTTGGGCCGTCTCAGCCGGGAGGGTGAAAAGCAGAGGGCGGACGAGGTTCTTGTAGGCGTCGGCGTTGAGAATGATCACGTACGGTTCCTGGTCCGCGTTTGGCCTGCTGAACGATTATACCAGCGAGAGGACTGTGGACACCTGAGAAGCCTTACGTGAATTGGGCCATTAGCATATAATCGCGAGACTGTGGACATGAGCGTTGAATATCACAGAGGAGACTGGGTGAGGCCGAAGGGCCACGCCTTCATCTATCTGCGGAATTCCCTCGACCACGAGGATGTATGGGCCACGTACGTGGTTGTCCTCCCAATCACCGTGGACCTGTCGAAGTACGTTCCCCCATTCCTCATGAACCAGATGGGTGAAATGGATGCGCAAGACCTGTCAGCTTTTGCATTTCCACCCGCGCCGGAGCAAGTTCCCGGCTACGATGCGCTTGAACAAATGGCAGAGATGAGAGACGACGACATCCTGTACATAGGGACCCATAACCCTTCCGATGTGACTGGCGCAATGGGCCGAGTAAGTGAGGTCGTGCAGGCATACTCCGAGGAATACACGAAAATCACAGGTTCTTCGACCACAGGCGGCGAGACTCAGGGTGACGAAGCGGACGAGGAGACCGGGGGGCTGGCCGTCAGCGACGTACTCTACGGTTTGATGAGCGACAGCGACAAGCTCAGCGAACTGAGCAAACTCATTGGCCGTCTGCGATTTGCAGTAGACGGCTCGGACGACCGGCTCATATCGGAGACCGAGTCCGAGATCGGCCTCGTTGCCAACCACCTCCCGCAGTCGCACAACATTTCCCAGCTGGTCGAGGCCGTGAAGTCCAACGACAGCCGCTCTGCGGAGCTAGCGGAAGTGTACCTCCAACGGAGCTATCACCTGGTGCAAGAGGACTACGCCAAGCTCACGGCCATCGAGGGGCGCATCAAGGAGCTGGAGAGCGGCGCCGGCAAAGGCGATTAGGCGGGAGCAACTCGTCGCGTCCTGCACGGCTCTAGCTCATGTGGTGGTAGCCGCCGCCTTCGCCTTCGAACTCGCGTGCGCGAAAGGCTCCGAGATCCCGCCCCTGGTGAACGTGGACTATGACATCCTGCCTGCTGTTTGCAACCGGGCCGATTAGTTCGGCATCCACGGTGTCAATCAGGTCCTGAATATCGTCGCTGGAGAGTGCATCAGAGGCGTTGAGCGTCGAGTGAACCATTCCGTCGGCGAAGTGGATGTCGACCCTGCCAACGGCGTCTTCATCGCGCAGAATGGTATAGCACTCGGAGTACGGTGTACGACACTCCCGCTCGAACTCGAATCTGCTCATGGATTCACCTCATGTGTTCAGGGAGTGTTTCGCTGTTAGTTGCGAATCTGGCCGGAGCCGACCACCGTCCACTTATAGGACGTCAGCTCCTTCAAGCCAATGGGACCACGGGCGTGCATCTTGTTCGTGCTTATGGCTACCTCGGCCCCTAGACCAAGCTGCCCGCCGTCGTTGAACCGCGAACTTGCGTTGACCAAAACGACGCTCGAATCGACCTCGTTGAGGAACCGCTGCGACGATGCGTCGTCGTCGGTGACGATCACGTCGGTATGGCCGGAGCCGTGCCGCTCGATGTGGTCAAGCGCCTCGTCGAGGGAGTCGACCACCCTGATTGCCGCCGTCAGGGCAAGAAACTCTGTTCCCCAATCCTCGTCGGTCGCAGATGCGACTGCGGCCCCATTCGAGTTGCCAATGATACTCCTCGCGCGCCTATCGCATCGCAGTTCCACTCCGGAGTCTCCCAGCCTACCCGCCACCCTAGGAAGGAACTCCGAGGCGATACCCGAATGCACTATAAGGGTGTCAAGCGCGTTGCAGACGTATGGGGACGAAGTCTTGGCATTGAACGCGATATCGACAGCCATATCGACATCCGCCGTCTTGTCGACGAACGTATGGCACACCCCAATACCGCCGGTTATGGCGGGCATCTGGGCCTCGCTGCCCACGCGCCGCACGAGTTCCGCACTGCCACGAGGCACGACGAGGTCAATGTACTCCGTCATGCCAAGCATCTGGCCCACCAGCGCGCGGTCGGTCGATTCGACGAACTGGACTGCGTCGTCAGCGATCCCAGCTTCCGCGATCGCGTCCCGCGAGATGCGGGCGAGGACGCCATTGGAGCGGATCGCCTCTTTGCCGCCGCGCAAGATAACGGCGTTGCCGGACTTGAGACAGAGCGATGAAATGTCGATGGTCACATTTGGACGGCTCTCGTAGATGACGCCGATGACGCCTAGTGGTACCCGGCGCTTTTCCACCTCAAGGCCGTTTGCGAGCGTGGTGGCATCGAAGGTCTCCTCCGTCGGATCAGGGAGTTCCGCGACCCTTCGCACATCGCCTGCCATGCCTTCGAGCTTGTTTCCATCGAGCGTGAGCCGACCGAGGAGCTGCTCGCT
>JAPOPA010000101.1 GCA_026713145.1 Chloroflexota bacterium | reverse complement strand
GGAAGTAGTCGTAGGTCGGGCGAATGTCGCTCGAATCGTCCTCTTCCCAGATGCTTGTGAAAGGGTGAACGTCGAGTATGTAGAACGTGCCGCCCGGTCGGAGGAAGTGGTGGACGACTGAGGCCCACTTGTCGAGGTCGGGCAGCCAGCACAGGACACCCACGGAGGTGAAGACGATGTCGAATTCTTCGTCCAAGACGTCCGGCAGGTCGTAGACGTTTGAGCGGATGAAGCGCGCGTCCGTTCCAACTTCGTCGTTCAAGGAACGGGCGAGGTCTATGGCGGTGTCGGAGAAGTCGACTCCGGTGGCCTTCGCGCCGAGACGGGACCATGACATGGTGTCCATTCCGAAGTGGCACTGGAGGTGGAGTAGCGTCTTGCCGGAGACGTCGCCGACCTCGCGGCGCTCAATGTCGGTAAGGGTTATGCGTCCCTTCTTGAAGCCCTCGACGTCGTAGAAGGATGAGGAGGCGTGGACGGGCGTGCGCTCGTTCCAGTTGGCGCGATTGGTTGTGAGTCGTTCATCCATGATGGATATATTGTGGATGAGGGTGTGGTGGGAAGTCAAAAGCGGCGTTTGGCGCGGGGTTGGGACTCACCGTAGAGAGCGCGGAGATCGCAGAGGGGAAGGAGGAAGGAGGGAGCGGTACGTGTGGGGCAGGTCTTGGAAGGCGAGGATTTTAGATTCCTCACTGCGCTTCGCTGCGTTCGGAATATCTCATGAGGGTTGCACCATCACCACCTGGAATGAACATTGTGGCTCGGCATGGCAGGGACAGATGATGGATTCCTGCCTTCGCAGGGATGACGGGGTGGGGGGGGGGCTGCGGATATCTTCGTAGCAATGACAGGTAGTGAGGGGTGGGATGGCACCGTATGACTTGACGATGCCTCCTACTGCCTTCACAGTACTCGTCTCAGACATCGACTGAACCGAGTCTGCGTGGCTCCACCAATCTCACCTAAGGAACCTGATTTCTTGGCGACTTCTTCTCAGACCACTGAATCGGGCCCGGTACGCGAGACGGGGCGGATAACCAGCCTCGACCTGATACGCGGGGTTGCGGTGCTCGGCATTCTGTTGATGAACGCTGTGCAGTTCGGGCTTGGCAATGCGCCTTACTTCAATCTGAGCGCGGGCGGCTCGGAGACATGGCTCGATTGGGCAGTAGGCGTATTCGGGGAAGTCTTTGTCGACCAGAAGTTTATGGGGCTGTTTTCGCTCCTGTTCGGCGCGGGGATGATCCTCTTCATCGACCGTGCCAGCAACAAAGGGAGGCGCGCGGTCCTGCTGAATCTTTGGCGGAACGCGCTGCTGCTGGTCATCGGCATCCTCCATTTCCAACTGTGGGACGGCGACGTGCTGATGGTCTACGCAGTGTCGTCGGTCTTTCTGCTGGCCCTGCGAAAGATGCCGAATTGGGGGCTGATATTCCTTGGTGTTGCCGTGTTCCTGCTGTCCGTCTTCAGTACACTGCTCACGCAGGCCATCGCCGACACGACCGATGCATCGCTTTCCGGTCTCTGGACACCCGGCGAGATCGCAGAAGATGAGGTTATCGGGCCACTCTATCTACTGGGCTTCTTCCTGCGAGCTTTGGGACTGATCCTCGTTGGTGCCGGCCTTTATCGAGCAGGCTTCATGAAGGGCGGTCTGCCCGCGAGGACGTACCGGCGCATCACCGTCATCGGGCTTGCCGTCGGACTGCCGCTTGCCGCCGCCGGTGTCATCATCACCGCAGTGAACGACTACTCCCGCGATATCGCATTCATGGGCCAGATTCCCAACACCCTGGGCACCATTCCCGCCTCGTTGGGATACATGAGCCTCATCATCCTCTGGAACAACCGCGCGGACAATTGGCTCAAGGAGCGCCTACGGGCGGTCGGGAGGATGGCGTTGACCAACTACCTGTCGCAGACGGCGCTGGGCTTGATAGTATTGACTGTGGTGCTCGGAGATGCCGACTTTGTGAACCGAGGCGCCGTGTTGGTGTTCGTGTTTGCGGTGTGGGTGCTGCAGATCTGGTGGTCGCAGGCGTGGCTGAGTCGCTTCCTGTTCGGTCCCGCGGAGTGGCTCTGGCGGGTCGCCACCTATCGAAGCGGGCAGCCGTTTCGGCGTCTCCAGGACTCGTGGAGGGCAGGATAGGGTATGACAGCTACGAAGAGATTGAACACAAACAGTGTCTGGCGGCCTGACAAGGACGAGGTCGTCGTCGAACACGGGGCCGTCGCGACCGCGCACCCGATTGCCGCACAGGTTGGGGTCGATGTTCTCAGGAGCGGCGGGAATGCCGTGGACGCCGCCATCGCGACCGGATTCTGTCTCAATGTAATCGAGCCTTGGAACTCCTCCGTGGCGGGTCACGGTCAGATGATAGTCCACATGGCCGGGGAGGGTCGCAGCGTTGCCATCGACTACGGTCACCGAGCGCCAAGGGCCGCAACGGCCGACATGTTCCGAGTCACCGGTCAAGCGGTGGCGAGCAACGGAATATATGAGGTCGAAGACCAAGCCAACGCCGTCGGACACCGTTCGGTGGGCGTGCCAGGGGTTACGGCCGGCATGTGCCGCGCGCACGAGACGTTCGGCACGCTCCCGCTGGAGCGGCTGCTGGAGCCGGCCGTCCACTATGCCAGGGAGGGCTTTGAGGCGGATCCGCACACCTGCCTGACGATAGCCAGGAACATGCCCAAACTGGTCCGGTACGGCGAGGGGGCGCGCGTGTTTCTGCCGGACGGCTATCCTCCGCCGCCGGGCGCAAGGGTCGTGCAACGTGATTTGGCCGACACCCTCGAACGGATCGGCAAAGAGGGCAGGGATGCCCTGCACCGGGGTGAGGTCGCTGCCGCCATCGACGAGGAGATGAGACGACACGGGGGAATCCTGAACGCGCAGGACCTCGCCGACTACCAAGCTCAAGTGCATGATCCCGTGAGGACCACCTACAGAGGCCATGAGCTGCTTGGATCCCCCGCGCCTGCCGGGACGATCACGACGTTGCAGACGCTCAACGTCCTGGAGAGCTTCGACTTGCAGGGCCTCGCGCACGGCTCACCTGAGCACCTGCACCTGTTCATCGAGGCGGCACGGCACGCCTTTGCCGACCGCTACAGCTACGTCGGCGACCCGGAATTTGTCGCTGCGCCGCTGGACGGGATTCTGTCGAATGGGTACGCGCTGGAGATTCCTCATTCCATCGACCGCGAGTCTGCCAGGCTGGAGGAAGAGCGCGACGTGCAGCCGTGGGTCGCCTACGCCGAAAATCCCCTGCACGACCCGTGGCGTTACGATCCGCAGACAAGGCCGGAGCGGCCGGCAACCGCATCGCCTCCAAGCGAGGGCGACTGCACGACCCATTTCAGCATCATAGACAGAGACAGGAACATGGTGGCCTGTACGCAGACGGCGGTAGCGCAGTTCGGCTCAGGCGTCGTCGTGCCGGGCACGGGAGTACTGCTGAGCAACGGCATGACCGTCTTCAACCCGATGTCCGGCGCTGCCAACTCCATCGCCGGATTCAAACGCGCGCTGAACAACATGACGCCCTTGCTGGTGCTTAGAGACGGCCAGCCCTTCCTCACCGTGGGAGCGCCGGGCGGGCGCAGAATTATGTGTCGCATGGCGCACATTATCTCGAACGTGGTCGACTATGGGATGAGCATGCAGGAGGCGATCACTGCTCCGAGTGTGGATGCCGCCGAGCGGGAGACCCTTGTCGACCACCGGATTGACACGCAAACGGTCGAGGCGCTGGCCCGCATGGGACACAACGTCGAGGTCGTCCCGGAGCCGTTCACGGGCGGAGGATTCTCCCGGCCACGCGGCGTCATGATCGACGCTGACAACGGACTCCTTCGCGCCGGAGTACAGCCAATCGGTCCTGACGAAGCCCGGGGCTACTGACGTTCGGGGAACAGAACAGACGCGAACAGCTGAGGCACTCGTGGGAACGGACTGGAGTCAGGTGGAGGCCGGGGAGCTGCAAGGGGCGGTTACTCTTGTGAGAGCAGCCATTCCAACAGAGCGTCTATGAAGCCGTCGCCGTAGTCGGGACTATGGCCGCTGCCCACGCCCATCCATAGCTCGATGCTGATACCATCGGCGCATCCCGATTCCAAGCGGAACGCCTGGGTTTCGGGACCAGGCACGTAATGGTCCAGGTCGAGGGTTGCATAGGGCTGAAGGTCTTCGGGCCAATCGCATCCTGCACGCTGGCTCCAGCGCGTCACCATGTCCCGAGCTCCGGCGTAGAATGCCGCTTCGCCGCCGCTCTTCGGGTCGGACTCCGTTGCATCGCCGTCAAACAGGATCACGGAGTCTTCCGTTCCGTGGATGTGCAAGACGGACACGGGGGGCGCGCCGTCGCAACTGGAGTCCTCGACGTAGCTCGTCCCGGCCAGGCTGGCAACGGCACGTAGGCCGGGCAGGCCTTTGCAAGCCATGTGGTGTGACATGAATCCACCGTTGGAGTAGCCGAAGAAGTACACCGGTCCAAAGTCCCCTACCCTCCTTGCATCGGCTACCAACTCGGTCAGATAGGAGACATCATCCTCGCCGGATTTTCCTCCGTCACAGCACTCGTCGGTGGGATTCCAAAAGCGGATTCCCTCTGCGTTGAGGGCACCATTGGGCAACAGGAGGGCGAAGCCATCGGTATTCACACGCTCGTGAAGGGGCACATAAGTCGCCTGGTAGGCGGAATCTCCTCCGAAGCCGTGAAGGGAAACGATGAGCGGTGTCTCACCGTCGACAAACTCTCGCGGAGTCACCAAGACAGTACGATCCCCTCTACCCGGGTGGTCGACGTAGTGGACCTCGCCTCCGGAATTTTCCACCAGGCTTACGGTCCTTTCCAAGACGTCGCCTTCCGGCAGTGACCACTCGGTCTTACTCTTGGACCACTCCTCCTTATCGGTGAAGGCCGATTCCATTTTCGAGGCAATCTCTTCAAGTTCCCGTAGGCGGGCATCCCGATCGTCCAAGTGTCCGCGAAGGCTAGTGACTTCTCGCTTGAGACCAGCGTTCTCGGCAGTTAGGGCATTGAGTGACTCTTCAAGAGACGAGGCCTTCGCCTCCAGTTCAGCTAACTGCCGGTCGTTGGTTGAGTCTTCACTTCCACCGGAACATGCAAGTAGAGAGGCGGCCAGCAGGATGCAGGCGGCAAGTGTTCGCCGCCGCCACAGGGCGGCAGTACTCATACAGACTTGCGAAGGGCGACTCACGTGACGACGTTGTTGGGGCGTCCTTCGAGGAAGGCGATGACGTTGGTGACGGCGCCCTCGTTTAGGAGCTCGATGCCTTCCGGAGTCTGGTCAGCGAGGTGGGGCGTGAGGACGACCTGATCGCAGGCTAGGATGGGATGGTCTGCAGGGAGGGGCTCCTGGTCGAAGACATCGAGGCCGGCGCCGGCGAGGTGTCCGGACTGGAGGGCGTCGACGAGGGCGGTTTCGTCCACGAGCTCACCACGACCGCCGTTGATGAGGAGCGCGCCGGGTTTCATCAGTGCAAGCTCGCGAGCGCCGATGATGTGGCGGCTGTCGGGGCTGAGGCGGACGTGAAGGCTGACGATGTCGGACTCCTTCAGGAGTTGGTCGAGCTCAACGAATTCGACGCCAAGCTCTTGGGCGCGTTCGGGAGAGGGGTTGTACGTCCAAGCGAGGCATTTCATGCCGAGGGCGTTGGCGATTCTGGCGACCTCGCGACCGACGTTGCCTGTGCCGACGACGCCGATGGTGCTGCCCTGGAGGGTTACGTTCTGCATGAGGGTCCAGCGTCCGGCCTTGAGCTCGATGGTCTGGAAGGCGGCGCGCTTGGCGGCGGCGAACATGAGGCCGATGACGTGCTCGGCGACGACGGGAGCAGTGCGACCGGGCTGGTTGCTGACGACGATGCCGAGCTCACGGGCGACTTCGATGTCGATCATGTCGACGCCGATGGAGCAGGTGGCTATCATCCGAAGGCTGGGCAGGGCGCGGAGGGCCTCGGCGGGCCACTTGACGGCGCCGCGTGTGTTGATGATGACGTTGGCATCCCGCGCACGTTCAAGCTGCTCTTCCATGTTCGAAGGGCGGTCGACGTGGAGGACGACGTCACCGTAGGGATCGAGGCGGTCGAGATGCGGCGAGCCTTGTATCTGTGGTGGGTCATCGCCGGGGACGACGAATTTTAGGCGGGTGTCAGTCATGGTGATTGACCAGAGCGTCAGTTGGCCGCGGTAAGCTCCTTGAAGACCCCTTCCCACTCGCTGGAGTCGCCCTGTCCGATCCCGACACGGTAGACGATAATGCCGTTCGCGTCGATGGCAACCTTGGTAGACTGCTGCTTCACGTTGAAGTCTGAAAGCATCGATGCGCTGGGAGTCGCCACTTCTCCCGGATGCCCGTTCCTGTCCTGGGCCGCCGAAAGGACCTCCAGCGATTCGTTGAATCCTACGGCGTAGAAGTTAGCCGAGTCCTCGAACGCGGGATAGACCGTGCTAATGCCCCGCAACGCGGAGCGACAGTCCGGTCACCAAGTCGCGTGGAAGAGTATGAAGACCGGTTTCCCTTCGGCCACGAGATCGGCTGAGTTAACCTGTCGGTCGCCCGTGAGCGACAGCATGTAGTCGGGGGCACGGTCACCGACGCGGTGTCCGATGTTGATGGTCTCCTCGGAGGCCGCCGGAGCGGCTGTCGGAGCAGGCGCGGGGGCGGCCGCGGGAGGCGGGGCCGCAGGTGGCGCAGGAGGAGAGGTGGTAGTGGTCGTGTCGGTGGTCTGGGATTCCGAGGAAGGCTCGGAGTCGCTTCCACACGCGGCGGCGAGGAGTAAGGATAGTGTTGCGACCGCGACCATAGCCAATCCGATGAAGTTTGCACGATTCATGAGGATGTCACCTCCACGACTTTGTATGTTGATTCCCGCTTTCGCGGGAATGACGGCAAGGGATTCGGGAATGATGGAAGGGGTCACGAGATTGACGGTAGGGAGTCCCCTCCTGAACAGGTGAGACAGCTTGCAGCATGAGGCCTTGCACCCTCATCTCAACGCCCGTATCGGGTACGGGGTGACGTCCCTTCGCCGTTATCACGATTGCGTAGTGTTCTCCTATTGTGCGCTGTCTGCCAGTTGTTGGAGGACGTTGGTCCACTCAGCCTCGTTGCCTCTTCCGAGGCCAACTCGGTAGATGATTACACCGTTCGCGTCGATGGCAACCTTTGTGGACTGCTGCGTCACCCTGAAGTTTCTGATCATGTCTCCGGCGGCTCTAGCCACGGTACCCGGATGGCCGCTCTCATTCTGATATGCCTGCAGGTCACTGAGTGGCTCATTGAAGGCCACGGCGTAGAAGTCAACCTGGTCCTTGAAGGGCGGGTAGGCATCGGTCAGTCTCCGCAACGCGGAGCGACAGTCCGGTCACCACGTTGCGTGGAACAGGATGAAGACGGGCTTCCCCTGAGCCACGAGGTCGGTAGAACTGACCTGCCGGTTCTGTGGGAGGTTGAGCGTGTAGTCGGGGGCGCGGTCGCCCACGTCGGTGCCCACCTGTGCGGTTACGGGCGCTTGGGTAGGTTCCGGGACGGTTGTCGCCGTCGGTGGGACCGGTGTATTGGTCGGAGTGGGCGGCACCGGCGTGGGTGTCGGTGTGTGTGTTGGCGCGGGGGTCGGCGTTGCGGTAGGAGGCAGCGGGGTAGGTGTATTCGTAGGAATGGGCGTTGACGTTGGGGTCGGCGTGCGAGTCGGCCTTGGCGTGAATGTCGGAATGAACGTCGCGGTCGGGGTGGGCTCAGCGGTGGCCTGTCCGTCCGACGTTGTGGCGACGGCAACAGTCGGAGCGGGCACAGGTGTAGAAGTTGCCGTGGGAATGGGCGTAGCTGTCGGGGGTGGGATCGGAGTCGAGGTCGGCGGTGGCGTAGCGGTCGGCTCCGGGGTGGGAGGTGTAGTCGGACTTGGCAACGGCGTCGAAGTAGGCGGGACGGGGGTCGGCTCCGTGGTTGCCGTGGGCTCAGGCGTGTTGGTCGGTTCGGGTGTCGGGGCCGCGGTCGGGAACGATTGCGCGAGAGGGGCCGTCGGCTCGGGGGCGGTGTCGGACTCGTCGCCGCAAGCGAAGGCGGCGACCGTCACGCAAGCCAGTAGCCCGAACACTGATATGTTGATGAATCGGCTCATATAAATCTTCTCATGGAGTCCCGTCATTGTCGTTACGGTACCATCCAATTATACCGAAGGACGGGCGGAAAAGTGAAAAGTTGGTAAACAGGGGGCAAGCTGAAGATGGATTCCTGTCTCCGCGGGTATGACGGCGTGGGGTGTTGTCGCTCACATTCATACCAATGCCATGCGGGAGGCGGCTTGGAAGGAGGCAGGGAGTCACCTATAATACGGCGCGCGAACGGGACGATTTCCGAGACGATGAGGTGAAAGCAGATGAGCAGCGTACCCGAATCGAAAGTCCCTGTGATGCCGCCGCGCATTCTGCTGGGGCCGGGGCCGAGCAATACGAGTCCGCGTGTTCTGCAGGCGATGATGTCGCCTATGATCGGGTATGCAGATCCGGAGTTCATGATCGTGCTGGACGAGGTGTCTGAGCTGCTGCGGCTGGTGTTTCAGACGGAAGAGGGGCTTGCCATTACGCTGCCGGGGACGGGGAGCGCGGGAATGCAGGCAGGGCTGAACAGCCTGCTCGAACCGGGCGACACGGTGGTCATCTGCTCGTGCGGGCTTTTCGGCGAGCGGATGGCAGACATGGCGGAGAGATTAGGCGCCAACGCCGTGGTCCTTCGAGGCGAGTGGGGTGAACCGTTCCCGCCGGAGATGCTGGAAGAGGAGCTAGACCGGCAGGACGAGGTAAAGCTGGTGGCAGTGGTCCACGCGGAGACCTCGACGGGAGTGTTGCAGCCGCTCGATGAAATTGCAGGGCTCACGAAGGAACATGGCGCTCTGCTCATGGTTGACGCGGTTACATCGCTGGGCGGCAGCGAGTTTGCCTTCGACGATCTGGGCATCGACTATGCGTATTCGTGCAGTCAAAAGTGCCTGGGCGCGCCGCCAGGGATTGGGCCGGTGGCGATCGGTCCGAGGGCGCTGGAAGTGATTGCGTCCCGGACGACAAAGCCGCCGTCTTGGTACCTCGACCTTGGGCTCATTGCGAAGTACTGGGGGCCGGAGCATGTGTATCACCACACAGCGCCGGTGAGCATGATCCTGGGGCTGCGCGAGGCGCTGCGAATCGTGCTGGAAGAGGGTCTCGAAAGCAGAGTGGCTCGTCACCAACGGAACTCGGCTGCGCTCAGGGCGGGCATCTCGGCGCTGGGTCTCGATTTCCTGGTGGCAGAGGCGAACCGGCTCGATCAGATCACTGCGGTGAAGATCCCTGACGGAGTCGATGACGCGACGGTGCGGCAGCGTCTTTTGCGGGAGCACTCTATCGAGATTGGCAAGGGCTTCGGGCCGTTCGACGGGAACGTGTGGAGGATAGGGCTGATGGGCGAGTCGAGCAAGGCGGAGTACCTGTTGGCGCTGCTGTCGGGGCTGGAGGGTATCTTGCCGGACGAGGGGTATGAGGTCGCGCAGGGCGCGGCGGTATCGGCGGCGAGCAGGCGATTGTCCGAGGCGACGTAGGAGGACTCACCGCGGAGGGCGCGGAGTTCGCGATGGGGGTCGAAGAAAGTAGCAAGTAATACGTAGGGCAGAATTGGTGCGGTTGTGCTTTGCCCTCGCCCCAACCCCCGTATCGGGGTATGGGGCAGGCTCTCTCCCGCAAACGGGAGGGGGGTTCCGATGGAATTGGTCAATATTCTTATGTAGAGGAGAATCGATGTCGAGATTTGATCATCAGGTAGCGATCGTGACGGGTGCGGGCGAGGGGCTTGGGTTTGGGATTGCGCAGCGGCTCGGGAGCGAAGGGGCGAGGATCACCATCGTAGATATGAATGCAGACGTTGCTGAGCAGGCATCGCAGGTGCTGGCAGAACAGGGAGTAGAGACGGAGATCGTGCTTGGGGACGTCGGGGACGATGAGACGGCGCAGCAGGCGGCCAAGCAAGCGATAGACAGGTGGGGACGGATAGACATACTGGTGAATAACGCGGGGATAGCGGGGCACTCTGCGAGCGTGTGGGAGCTTCCGCTCGAGGAGATGGACCGGGTGTACCGGACGAACCTGCGGGGCGTGTACTCGTTCTGCCACTACATCATTCCGCACATGATCGATCGGGACTACGGACGAGTCATCAACATCGCGTCGATCGCGGGCAAGGAGGGCAACCCGAAGGCGGTGCCCTACTCCGCGACGAAGGCGGGCGTTATCGGGCTGACGAAATCGGTCGGCAAGGAGCTTGCTTCGACGGGCATCCGCGTGAACTGCATCACCCCGGCGGTCGTGCGGACGCGCATCCTGGAACAGCTTACCCAACAGCACATCGACTACATGATCTCGAAGATACCCATGGGACGAACGGGCGAGGTGGAGGAGGTCGCGGCGCTGGTGGCATGGCTGGCGTCGGAGGAGTGCTCGTTCAGCACGGGCGCGGTGTTTGACATCAGCGGCGGACGGGCGACGTACTGATGGGCGCCGCGACGATGCAGGGTCTGTTTCCCATACTTGCGACGCCGTTTGACGGGGCTGACCGGATCGACGAGGAGGACCTGCGGCGTGAGGTGGACTTCGTCATCGAGAACGGTGTGCATGGGGTTGGAATCGCGTTTGCGAGCGAGGTGGTGAAGCTATCGGAGGCGGAGCGCGACGTGGCGATTCGGACGGTGGTTGAGCAGGCGGCGGGCAGAGTGCCGGTGGTGGTGAATACGGGAGCGCCGAGCACGGCGGTAACCGTCCAGTACAGCAGGCGGGCCGAAGAACTCGGTGCAGACGCTTCGATGGTCACGCCGCCAGTGGGTGTGTCGGCGGATGTCACGAAGGAGTATTACCGACGGGTCTCGAACGCGACGACGATACCGATATTTATCCAGGACGTGCCGACTGCGGCGGTGTCGCCCGCGCTGGCGGGGGAGATGGCCCGGGAGATCGAGGGCGTGCAGTACATCAAGGCGGAGAATCCGCCGACACCGGCGAGCATCGCGGGGTTCGTGAAAGAGGGCGGCGACGCGCTCACGGTATTTGGTGGAGCGGGCGGGGCGTTCTTCGTCGAGGAGATGCGTCGCGGCTCGGTTGGGATCATGCCACACGCGGCGTTCCCCGATCTGTTCCGCGCGGTGTGGGACCTGTACCAGTCGGGCGACGATGCGGGAGCCGTTGAGGCGTTCAACCGGATGACGCCGCTGCTGCGGGTGATGACGCTTGGGGCGGGGCCGTCGTCGCTGCACCTAGTCAAGGAGACGCTGCGGCTGCGAGGGGTGTTCACGTCGGTGAACGTGCGGCATCCGGACGTGCCGCCGAGCGAGTTCACGTTGCGCGAGCTGCGGGAGGCGGTGGAGGCGGCGGGGCTGGCTGTGTAGGGGAAGGCGGCCCCCTCTCTGTATCTCTCCCCCGGCGGGGGAGAGACCGAATCGTTCCTCTCACAATCGACCCTCCGGTGGATGGCTTCACACTCACCCCAGCGCCCGTATCGGAGTGCGGGGCAGGCTCTCTCCCGAGTCGGGAGAGGGGGCTTCACAGCGGACGAAGCGCTTTAGAGTCGGCGTTCGAGGCGGGGAACTTGGAGTTCGGCGGCGAGGTGGTCGAAGTATTCTACGACCTCGCGGTGGAGGGGAATGCCGTTGGCGCGGCGATCCTGCTCGTGTTCGTACTCGGATAGGCCGGCGTAGAAGACGCGGTCGTGTTCGGGGGCAGGCTCGGCCTCACGGAGGGCCTTCAGGACGCCGTCCATGTTGTCCTTGAATTTGTCGAGGTCGGTGAAAGCCTCGATGTCGAAGGCCATGAAGACGTGCTCGCCGCTAATCTCACCCGTCAGCATGGTTGGGCGCTCGCCGGGCATGAGGGTGCTCATGATCATTACCATCATGGCGAGTCCGTATGCCTTGTGTGAGCCGAGCTCGCGCGTTGCGGCGAACGGGAGCATGAGCGGGTCGTCGCTGTCAGGCGGGTCGACCTCGTGCATGGTTGGGGTGCCTTCATCGTCGGCGAGCCAACCGGGCAGGAGCTTGACGCCCATGCGCTGGGCGAGCCTGATCTTGTTCTGGGCGACGCCGGTCATGGCGGCATCGAAGACGAAGGGCGCCTCGTTGCGGGCGGGTGCGGCGAAGCCTATGGGGTTCGTGCCGAGCATACCCTTGGCGGCGAAGGTGGGGACCATGCGCGAGCCGCCAGTGGTAAGGACGAGTCCGAGCATGTCCTGGCGGGCGGCGGTCATGGCGTGGACGCCGAGCGCGCCGGAGTGTCCGGCATTGATGAGGGAGACGTAGCCGACGCCGACGTTCTTGGCCTTCTCGACAGCGAGATTCATGGCGGTACGTCCGAGGATGATGGCGAGTCCCTGGTCGGCGTCTATGACGGCAGTGGCGGGGGTCTCTCGAAGGACGCGCCACCGGGGATCGGCCTTGATGCGGCCGTCGCCGTAGCGCTCGACGTAGATCTGAACCATGTTGGAGACGCCGTGGCTCTCGACGCCCCAGAGGTCGGCGGTAACGAGGGTCTCGACGGCGGCGTCGACGTTGTCGGGGGGCTCGCCCATCTTGGCGAAGATTGCGGAGAGGGTGCGTCGGAGGGACTCGTGGGGGATGCGGACCTGGTGTTCGGGAGGAACTTTGAAGCGTTCGAGCATTTCTTATATAGGGGATCCCGGGTTGAGTTGGGGTTGGCGTGTGGTGTTGGGGATTATACAGGATATGGGGGGCGGGTCTGTTGGTGAAAACCCCCTCTCTGTATCTCTCCCCCGGCGGGGAAGAGATTGTGGTTTACCCTCACCCCAGCCCCCGTATCGGAGTACGGGGCAGGCTCTCTCCCACGAACGGGAGAGGGGGTATGTTGATTAGCCCCGGCGGGGGAGAGATTGTTGCTGGGCTTCAGCGCCAGCGGATTACGGCGCCGAGGATGTTGGAGTCGCCCTGGTCGAGGCGGTGGTAGACGGTGGGTAGGTCTTGCCAATTGAATTCGTGGGTGATCATGGGGTCGACGGGGAGGGTGCCGTTGGCGATGAGGCGCGCGGTGAGCTTCATGGAGTTCATGCGATTCCAGCGGAGTTCGTTTGCGCGGTAGCCGAGCGAGGCGCGGAGGGTGTAGCGGGTGGTCATGTATGGGTGTCCGACAAGGTTGAAGGTAGGGGAGTCGGTATGCCTGGCCACGACGACGACGTTGCCGTCCTGACGGACGATTTCGAGTGAAGTCTTGATGGCGGGCCATACGGAGGCGGTCTCGAGGACGAGATCGGCGCCGCGACCGTCGAAGAAGTCGATGACCTGCTGGGTGAGGCCGTCGTCCGCGGGGTCGAGGACGAGGTCGGCGCCGATGGTGTCTGCCACGTCTCTGCGGATTTGGCTGTAGTCGATGCCAATTGTCCGGAAGCCGAAAGCGGAGCAGAAGGCAAGGGTGGAGAGGCCGATGACGCCGAGCCCGACGATGGCGACGTTTTCGCCCGGTTGCGGCTCTCCGTGGCGGAGGCCGAGCTGGCCTACTCCGAGGATGTTAAGAAAGACTCCCTGCTCGTCGGTAACCTCGTTTGGGAGCTTGATGGTGTCGCAGGCCGGGGAGACGGCGTATTCCTTGTGCGTGCCAGCGCAGAAGACGCGGTCTCCGACGTTGAAGTCGGCGACATCGGACCCGACTTCGACGACCTCGCCGACCATGGAGTAGCCGTTTTCGATGGGGCCATCGGGGAAGCGCACGCCGCCGTGGAGCCACTCGCCGTCCTCATCGACTGGGATGAAGCGGTAGACGCGGATCTCGGTGCCGGTGCTGACGGCGGTGACATTGGCACGTACGAGAAGGCCGTCAGGTGGGCACTCGGGGATGTCCACGTCGTCGAAGCTCGCCTGTCTGGGGCCGGTGATGACCAGTCGTTTCAATGGATGCCTCCGGTGAGGTGGTCCGGCGGAGGTTGGCGTGCCCGCCGGGGGTGAGGTGCATTATAGCGAGTCGGAGGCGTGAAGACTTGCCGGGGAGGACGCAGAGTGTTAGAGAAAAGGCCGACCAGCCTCACCGCAGCCCCCGTATCGGAGTACGGGGCAGGCTCTCTCCCGCGTAGGGAGGGGGTTGTGCAAGGGTTGGCCCCCTTATCGTGGACCGGGGCAGGTTCTCCACCGGTGTAACGGCCGGGGTGTGGCGTGGTGTCGGAGGCGCTCCTGGGGAGCCAGGTACAGGTCGGCCTGGACGTTGACCGTGCGCTCCCCTTACGTCTCTTCCTCAGGGTCGATAAGTTGGTGCAGGTGGTTGATGAGCTTCTGGTTCTCGCGGTTTGCTGCCGTCTTAGCGTCGTGGTCGATGATCTCCCTGGCAACGCGGACTCGCTCCTTGGGGTCGTCGGAGTCGAAGCGCTCGGCCTGGACTGTCAGGGCCTTGAGCAGGAGGGTCCTCATGCCGGCCCGAGCGAAATTGGCGACGGCGTCCCGCTGTCTATCATATTCTGCGCGGAAGACGGGATCGTCCATCCAACGGTAGATGGTCGAGCGGTTCACGCCAGTGAGGTGGGCGGTCTCGCTGACCGATTTGGCGGAGACGAGATGGGGGATTGTGAGCTCCTGTCTTTCGGAGAGTTCTTTTTCAGAATTTGTTGCATCCTGTTGCATTTTGTTGCATTTTCCTTGTTATTGTAAAGTTGTCGGGTGACTGCTTGTGGGGGTTCACCCTCACTCCAGCCCCCGTATCGGAGTACGGGGCAGGCTCTCTCCCGCGTAGGGAGCGGGGCCAGGCCGGATTACCGCACGTGGGTATGATAGGACATGCGTTCTTGTTTGTCAAGGGGGGGGTTGGATCACAACCTTCCCGGCGATGTCAAAGCAATTGAGCGGGTGGCAGGCTAGGTTGAAACCTACGCCATATTCCGGTCAAACTCCTCGGTCAGCTTGCACAGGACAGTTTCATCCACGCTCGGAAATAGCTCTGTCAGGTCTGGGACGGTAGCGTCGCTCAGTGCGCCAACGCGTTCTCGGACCAGTCTCCCCGCCTCCAACGGGTTGCCCGGAAGCATCCGCACAAGCTGCAGTGCACAGAGGTATGACTTCATGGACGTCTGGACGCTTACGCCATAGGACGACTGAACTCCTAAGGAGAACTCAACGGCCACCCCTTCTTCGAGGTAATTGGCATTGCCAGCTATGGGATTGAGCAAGTGAACGGTCTCATGCGCCATCTCAAAGACTGCCGTAGGCCAATAATTCTCGCCATTGCGACTCAACTCGACCCAAGCGGCGTCCATGTTTGGGGAGTTGCGTATATGTGGTCCGTCATCGACGAACCTTGAGTCACAAATCTTCTTCGATGGATCACGTGATCCGAGAGTATATTCAGCCCTCATCAGCAACTCCAACTGCAATGCCCACAGTCCCTCAGGATCGTCTACTGGATTAGTCTCAGGTAGTTTCATCTAGGTCTTGGTTCCCTTCCCTGTCTCCCTCACCCGCCGAACAACACCCTCGTCGCCGTTCTGTACAGAATCCACTCTTTGTCTGCATCGCTGAGGAAGTCGGCGTGGTCGAGAATCAGATCGACCGTGGCGGCGTAGACCTCTTCGGGTTGGGACATCGGTATGGGGCCGCCGACGTCGGTCTCCCACATGCAGCGGTCGGGGCCGAAGGCGTCGATGACGCGGCGGAGGAGCGGGAGCAGGTCGAGGAATGGCGGGGGTTGTTCGCTCAGGACGTGGAACGGGCCGAGCTTTGCGGTGACATTCCGGTGGCGCGCGAGTCGGCATAGTGTCTCGACGTGATCTGCGGGGAATCGGCCGTCGCGCACGCGGATGCCGGCAACGTGGTCGATGACTACCCGCGTATCGGGGAAACGGTTGCACATGCGGTCGATCTCCGGCAGGTCGTCGGGGCCTACGAGGAAGCTGAGCGCGAGGCCGTTGTCCGCGGCGGTCTCGAACATGGCGTCGTAGGCGGGGTAGTCCATCCACGTCGTTTTCCCTCTGAAAGCGGCGCGGGCGCTCCCGCCCCTGATGCGAAAGGCGCGGATGCCTTTTTCCGAGAGT
>JAPOPA010000257.1 GCA_026713145.1 Chloroflexota bacterium | reverse complement strand
CCGTCATCCGTGACATCAACGCCATTCCTCCCCCCATGATCGCAATCCCGATCAGTCCCTGAATTCGGTAGTGGCCCCCGAACCTTGAGAGCGTCTGCCCTGCCAGCGTCGCAGCCACGACCATGCTGAGCATCATCGGCGTCAAGAACGATCCACTGCTGGTAGCCGACGCTCCAAGCACCCCCTGGAAGAACAGCGGCACGAAGATGATGGCACCGAACATCCCGAAGCCCGTGACAAACACCGCGATGAGCGAGACGCTCACAACCCGGTTCGAGTAGATGCCCAGCGGCATGATCGGTTCGTCCGCCCGCCGCTCCACGGCGATGAAGATAGCGGTCATTATCGCAGCAAAGATGAGAATGCCGAGGACATGGAATGATAGCCACTCGATGTGCACCCCTCCAAGCGATAGACCGACGAGGAGAGGTACGATGATCAGTACAAGTAGCGCCATGCCAGCGTAGTCCAAGCGCTGCGCGAGCCGCTCCGGTCTGATGTTGGGGAAGAACCGAATGAACAGGGCGATTACTGCCAGTCCCAGAGGGACATTGATATAGAAGACCCAGTTCCATGACAAATTGTCGGTAATGAATCCACCAAGCGTAGGGCCAATAACCGACGATAGGCCGAATACCCCCGCGACGATGCCCTGATACTTGCCGCGCTCCGCCGGCGGGAACAGGTCGCCGACCGACGCGAACGAAAGCGCCATAACGCTCCCTCCGCCGATTCCTTGGATCGCTCGGAAGAAGATGAGCTGGTTCATCGTCTGGCTCGCCCCGGCCAGCACCGACCCGACGAGGAACACGATGATTCCGCCAATGAAGAACGTCTTGCGCCCATACAGGTCGGACAGCCTGCCTACGATGGGCACCGCGGTCGTCGAGGCAACGAGATAGGAGGTCGTCACCCAAGTGAACCTGTCGAAGCCTCCGAGGTCCGCGATGATGCGGGGCATCGCCGTGCTGACGACCGTTTGGTCGAGCGCCGCCAGAAAGAGTGCGAGCATGAGGCCGCCCATCGTCAAGACGACCTGTCGCCGGGGCATCGACTTGAAGTCCGTCTCATACGTGGGGGACTCGCCGCCCACCGTTTCCTTATCGACTGCCGTCTCAGAGTCCGATGCCATGCTCACCTGAAACAGCCGAACGTTGTTGCCGCCATTAGGGCGCCGAATCTGTGAATTTGCATGACTCAATCATACGTCTCATCCACGACCCTCACACCCTTGTGCAGACTCGTATTCAATGGTCCCTATTGCCCGCCCTCCACCCGCCTCGAATGAAAGAGGTAGTGGTTGGCATACCCGGCATACGGCGCGAAATACTCCTGTGCCCACGCCCGGACGCGGCGTATGTCGCTCGATTTAACGCGACGCGCTCTCGGGTACCGGTCACGCAAGACCTGTCGAATGTGCGTATCAACCGGGAAGGCCTGCGGTTTGTCCATGGAGAAGAGCATGATGCAATTTGCCACCTTATCCCCCACTCCGTCCAGGGTCATCAGCGTTTCGAGAGCGTCGGCGTATGAGGCATCGCGAAGAGCCGTGAGGTCGACATCTCCCCTCGCGACTTTCTGGGCGACGGAGACGACGTACCGAGCACGATAGCCGAGTCCCAGGGCGCGCAAGGCCTGCTCCCCTGCCTCGGCAAGGGCCTCCGGCGTCGGATAGGCATGGCGGGTCAGATCGCCTAAGGATATCCGACTGCCAAAGGTCCGGCACATATCCTCAATGTTCCGAGTGATGCGCAACACGTTCGAGTTCTGGGCACACAGGAAGGAAAGAGTCGTCTCCCACGGGTCCTGTCGCAGCACCCGCATTCCCCGATAGCGGCCTAGCGATTCTTGCAGTGCCTCATGTCGGGAGAGAGCCGAATATACTTCCTGCAGGTCAATGTCCAACGAGAAGTAGTCTCGCAGCCGTGACGCGGTCACAGCCCCATCGTCGTCCGCCGTTGCGAAGGCGATGCCCCCCTCAACTTCACACACCCGCACGATATGCCCGAGAATTACGCCCTCATACCACGACTCTCGCTTCCGCCACCGGAAAGCCTGCCCGCTGAGTAGCGTATTCTCAAAATCGAAGGGCTGACCGTAGTGGGGAAGTAAGCCCGATCGCTGACCTTGAGCCGCTACCGTCCCAGCCACTGACGCACCTCGTCACCAAGTTCGTCCAGCCTGCACGTCGTCTGGGACGCCGGGGGGAGCGACCGGAGAAACAGCGAACCGTATCTGCGGGAGATGACGCGCCGATCAAGAATGATCGCAACGCCGCGGTCCGTCTTCGTGCGGATCAATCGCCCGAACCCCTGCCGGAGCCGAAGCGCCGCCTGGGGCACGGCGAATTCCATGAACGCGTTGTCATAGAGTTCCGACCGCGCCTCGAATACCGGTTCTGTGGGCACGTTGAACGGCAGCCGCATAACCACGAGCGCCTGTAGCGAGTCGCCTGCCAGATCGATTCCCTCCCAGAAGCTGGCCGTCCCCAAGATGATCGACTGCGGGTTCTCTCGAAAGCGCCGGATGATCTGGTCGGGACTGCCGTCGTTCCCCTGCACCAGCAATTCGATTCCCTGCGATTTCATACTTGCCCGTATCTCCTCCGCCGTGGACCTGAGGGAAGCATAGGACGTGAACAGCGCCATCGTCCTCCCTCCGGCCGCAACCGCCGCATCCCCAATGGCCTGCGCCGCCGCATCGAGATACGTGGGAGCCGACGGCTCCGGCATGTCGTTCGGGACGCACACCAGCGCGGAACTCGCATAGTCGAATGGGGAACCCAACAGCCGATGCTCCGAGTTGACGAAACCCGTCCGCTCCCGGATGTGGTCAAACGTGCCAGCGGCGGCGAGAGTGGCGCTGGTCATCACGACCGCGCTCTTCCGAGAGTACAGATGCTCCTCAAGAAGCTCACCGACGTGAAGCGGTGCTCCAAAGAAGGCCACGTCGTCTCCTCGCCCTGACTTTTCCACCCAGTAGACTCCCTCCTCCTTGGGCCGGACCGCGAACTCCTCAAAGTTTTGCCGGATTTCGGCATTGCTCAGCGCGCTTCCGCTCAGCTCGATGATCAGACCCTCGTTTCCGTTGGCATCGTCAGGTTCCAGGTCCTGGAGTATAGAGATAAGGGCATCGAGGCAGTTCGCCAGGCTGACCAGACTGAGGTTGACGTTCTCCCAGACCGTCTCCACATCAGACCAGAATGGCTGCCGCCGAATACTCTCCGTAATCCGCATCTGACGGTCCGCCCGCGAGTCTCCACCTACCCGGTCTTCCAGCAGCCCGAACAGCGCCTCAGTGCCTTCACGCAAGGCCGGCAGCAGTCCCGGTGCTAGCTGCCCAACGTCCTCCTGCACACGACGAGCTCGCTCGATACCCGACATGCGCTGCAACGCCGTCATCGCGCGGCCAATCAGGCCTCGTTCGCCCAGCACTTCCTGAAGGTGCTCACCAACGGCCGTCCGGCTGACCTCGAAACCCAAATGCTTAGTTGCCACCAGTTCAAGATGGTGCGCCTCGTCCACGATGAGTACGTCGTACTCCGGGATGATAGTGCCTCCCGCGACGATGTCCGTCAAAAGCAGAGCATGATTGACTACCACTATATGGGATGCCTCGGCCCTCGCACGAGAGGAGCGCAGGAAGCACACCCCGTCCTGTCCCCTGCACTTGAGAGCTCCCTGTGCGGACACACGATTCCAGTTTGAGAGGCTCCTACGACCGACATTCAACTCATTCCTGTCGCCCGTCGATGTACGGTCGAGCCATACGAGGATGCCGGACAGCAGCCGCACGTCCTCTTCGGACAGGCTTTCGCCGTTCTTGGTGTGCGTCCATCGCCTCATGCACAGGTAATTCGCCCTGCCCTTTAGGAGCGAGTACTTGAGCTCTTGAGCGCCACCCGGATAGGAGATTGACAGAGCATCGACGAGCGTGGGAATGTCCTTCGCAATGAGCTGCTCTTGGAGGTTGATCGTGTTGGTGGAAACGACCACGCGTCTGCCATTCTCAAGTGCGTACAGCGCCGCCGGTAGCAGGTACGCCAGGGACTTGCCGACGCCCGTTCCCGCCTCGACGATGAATCGCTGCCCTTCATTGATCGCCTCGGCCACCGAGCGCGCCATCTCGACCTGCTCGGTCCGGTGCTCGAATCCAGGCAGGACACTTGCTAATGGCCCGTCAGCTCCAATTTGCTCAGCCACCTCGTCCACGTCGACAGGCTTGTCGTCCTCGCCGGGAGGCAGCGCTTTGTAGTATCCGAGACGCTTTCGCAGCCTCTCCCCGTCGAAACCACTTGGGTTTCCCTCTGACCGCTCAGACTCCGCCTCACGCCGCATCGCGGCAAGCTCACGGAGATCCACCACCGGCTCTTCCAGACTCATCTGAGCGCGACTGACCGTCTCGCCGCCGACCAGTTGCCGGAGGGTATATCGAAGTGCGGACGTCGAGGACTTCGACGCGATACTCTGTATCTCTCGAAGCGTGTCGAGGTCGGTGTCTGCTGCAATCCGAAGAAGCGCGACAAATACACGGCGTGTCGTCTCGGCGTCGTCTGCCGCCCGATGTGCCCGCACGACCGGGACGTCAAGCTCCTTCGCAAGCCCCGTCAGCGAGTGGTACGACGCCCACGGCAGGAACACCCTGCCCAGATCGTAGGTATCAGCTACCGGCCCGTCGAACGGCAGGCCGTGACTGCGCAGGAAACCGAGATCGAAACCCACGTTATGCCCCACGACGGGAGCGCCGTCGATGAAGGGCAGTAGATCGGTGGCAACAACCGGGAACGGTGGGGCCTGATCGACGTCTCGCTGCGTGATGCCGGTGTAGTTCCGGATGAACTTGCTGAGTCGCTCGGCCGGATTCACGAATGACTGAAAGACGCCGAGTACCTCGTCTCCTCGAAACTTGACAGCCCCGACCTCGATGATCCTGTCGCTCTCAGGGTCGAGACCGGTCGTCTCCGTATCAAGAGCGACCCAGACTTCCTCCAGCGGCGAGGTAGGCGAGAGAGTCATGACATACGTGATGTTGAGGCCTGTGTCCTGCAGCTACTCGTCATTTGCCAAGAACTCCCACAGCCTCTCGAACCTCTCCCCCACCACCGGTTCCAACCGCAATACCGATGGCAGGTCCCGTCCCCTCGACGCGTCTCCCATGTACCCTGGACATGCGGCCAACGCCTTCGCCAGCTCGTCCTTGCTCATATCCATGTCGCTGGGCCGCCAGCGGACGCCGCACATTTCCAGCCGACCAATGATCGTCTCAGGGCTCTGCTCCGTATGCCACGCGATGATGACCGTTCCCAATGCCGCAAGCTCCCCATGCACCCAGCTCCGGTCGTTCGCCAGCTCGGCCGCCACGATGAATGAGTGGTCCCCCGCCGGCGCGTCGGGATGGGTGACAGAGTTGCTGTCACGGTCCTTGATCGCGTTCATGATGAGCTTGACGCTTGCGGGCGTTAGCGTTCCTTCTGAGGAGAGCGTTCTCGGAAAGCTCTCTACGATTCTCAAGTGGAGCGCGCTCATGTCGGCAACCACGGACTCGTCGTATGGCTCGCCGATGCCCCGGCTCTCCCTGTGCTTCCACTCGCAGATGGTCGAGTACCCGCACAACACGTCCCCGACTCCCGCGATGTTCAGGTGGTCCGGCGCGCTCAGCACGATGTCGTAGTCGACCAGAATGTACTCCGGGTCGATCCAAGGCCAGTTCTTGGTGTCGCCGAGATTACGCCCTTCCCACTCCGCGAAAACGCTGTGGATGATCGCTCCCGTGGACACGATGGTCGGTATCAGTACGATCGGCAGTTGCTTGGATAACGCTACGTACTTGCTAGCGTCCAACACCAGACCGCCACCGATTCCCACGATCAAGTCTATGTCCTCCGGCAGACCCTGGGTAAACTGCTTGAGGTAGTCGAAGTCCATCATTTCGGGGTATCCCACCGTATCAGGTGGCAGTGTCAAGTGCGGCTCCGTCATCCGGAACGCCGTGGGTGAGGAAATGGCGACGTAGCTCGGCCACTGAGAACTGGTCGATTTCACGAGGTGATTGCCATACCGTATGTCGTACTCGGATGCGGGCTTCATTTGGTCAAACCCGCTCCAGGCGCCGCGTGGCGGTCTCTGCATATTCACCTCCCCCTCGCTACGATAACTTTCGCCCTGTGCTACCTCGTCCCAAACTCTACGCAGCCGCTCTGGGAATGATCAGACCGGGTGTGTTGAATCGGATGCTGTAGATCGAGGTCATCGCCGTCACGTACATCGTCTGGTTGTCCGAGTCGCCCCACGCCATATTTATGACTTGCTCCGGGAACTCGACCACTCCGATAACCTCGGCATCGGGAGTCAATACCCAAAGTCCACCAGGCCCTGATACGTACACCCTCCCGAGCGAATCGACCTTCATTCCGTCCGGGAATCCGGGCTTTTCGGACTCGGGGAAGGTGAAGTATCGCCTCTGATTGGACAGAGACCCGTCCTCGGCGATGTCGAAAGCGTCGATATGAGCGGATGGCCGTGTGTTGATCTGATAGTACGTCTTCTCGTCAGGCGATATGGCGAGACCGTTCGGGTCCTCGAATGGATAGACCTCCTCATGCACTGTTCCGTCCGGGGCAATCCGGTACACGCCGTTATGCTCGAAGTCCGCCTCTCCCTCCTCCAGACCGCTAGCGCCACGGTTGCTGAAATACAGGCTGCCGTCGGATCGCCCTACAACGTCGTTGGGGCGATTCAGGCGTTTGTCGCCGCAGTGTGTAGCGATGGCCGTAACATTGCCCTCGGCATCCATGCTCGTAACCGCGCGCGCCATCTGCTCGCACGCGACGACGTTGCCGTGCAGATCGAACGTCAAGCCGGTAGCGCGGTCGGTGTCGTCCCGGTATAGGGTCTTGTCGTGTCCGGGCACGACCTTCCATATACGCCATGGCCCGCCCACGTCAGTGAACAGCAGGTACCCGTCAGGATGCCAAAGCGGCCCCTCCGTGAACTTCAGGCCCGTGGCGACAGTGGTGATCTCCGGCGATTCCAGCAATTCGGCAACGTCCATATAGTTCTCCCCCAACCAATATTGAAACAATTTATAACCTTTGTACAGGGAAAGGGCAATGCCCAATCCAATTTTCGGGAAGTCGAATCAGGGACTTCGACGCCATTTCAGCTCTCGGCAGCCTGCACGAGGAAGGGCAGCAGCCACCCGTAGATTCCCATGAATGCCACCGCAATGACGACTACTCCCCATGCGACCCGACGCAGAAGCAGCATCCCCGGAACGGCTGCGACCAGCGTCGCCAGAGTTAGTGCCACGGTATACACGAGATTTCCCGACCCCAGACCCGCTCCCGGTACCTGCTGAATGCCAAGTCGATAGAATAGCCCCAGAATCCCGCCAAGCAGTGTCCATATTGGATACGCCGAGACCACCAGTCCCAACATCAGCGTTGTCGGGTTGACACGACGAACGTATGCCCCTACCCGACCCTCGCCGTCTCGCGCTAGGGAGAAGACCATCATCGGTGCGACCGCAACAAACGCGAGCATGAAAATAAGGCCGGCCGCCGCGCCCGCGATGAAATAGACCAACCAACGACCTCCTGTCCGTCCGTTCCATTTGAGAGTATACGGTACCGCAGTCGGCAAAATAGCAGAATCGTGTGATGACACACTCTCGCGGGTATGCGAGAATCCCACTTGTAGGTGAGCAATTTCAGCCGATGGAGGAATCAGATGGCAAGCTCGGAGAGTAGAAGCAGCCCCTTGTTGTGGATCGGCGGAGCGATCCTCGCCGTCGCAGCGGTTATCATCGGCGGTTACTGGATATACATCATCACCGCCGCCGAGGACATGCCGGTCCTGCTGATGGTGGCCCTCCTCGCCATTCCGGTCGCGTTGGCCGTCCTGCTGGTCGCGGCCATACGAGACAGGATCATCAGCAAGAAGAAAGAGAATTTCTTGGAGGTCGACAATTGATCTTAACCACTACTGACGCCATACCGGGAGTTACCATCGTCGAGACGCTGGGACTCGTCCGAGGCAGCACGGTGCGCGCCCGGCACATCGGGCGGGACATCATGGCGGGACTCCGCAACATCGTCGGCGGAGAGGGGGACGAATAAACGAAGCTCCTGGCGGGGGCCCGCGGGGGGGCGGTTCAGCGCATGATCGAAAACGCCGAGGGGAGGGGGGGCCACGCCACCCTG
>JAPOPA010000145.1 GCA_026713145.1 Chloroflexota bacterium | reverse complement strand
CGCGCTGATTGACGAGGCGGAGGCAATCGTCGTCGACCTTCTGGCTAGGGACGACGCATGAGGATTCGCCAGCTACACATCGACGGCTTCGGCCGGTTCTCCGGGGTCGAGTATGGGCCGCTGGAGAGTCCGGTGACGGTCTTCTACGGGCCGAACGAGGCGGGCAAGAGTACATTGTTGGAGTTCGTACGCAGGGTGCTCTTCGGGTTTCCTCGCAGGAACGCAAGGGTCAACGCGTATCCCGCGTTAGCCGGGGGGCGTTATGGCGGACGCATCGCTATAGAGACTTCCGACGGCGGACTCTACGAAGTCCGCAGGACGTCGGGTAGGAGTTTCAGTGGGGACGTTGCCCTCACATCGGGATCGGGCGAACCCCTACCGGAAACGGAACTGACCACGCTGCTGGGCAATAACTCTCGGGACGTATTCGAGCAGGTCTTCGCGTTCACCCTGAACGAGCTCTACAGCGACGAACTCCTGAGCGACGCGAACGTCAACAGCCAGATATACAGCGCGGGAATGGGCGTGACTTCACTTCAAGAGGTGATGAACACGCTCGACCGGTCGAGGAACGGACTCTTCCGCACCGGGGGGAGCACTCAGGAGATTTACAGCGCCGCCAACAGACTGGAGACCATCGATTCTACGCTTCAGGAAGTCGCGGACAATGCGGCGAGGTATGGGGAGCTGACCTCGCGGCTGCAGCAGGTCGAGAACGAGCTCGAAGGCTCGGCTGAGCAGCGACGGCGAATTCAGTCCCGGTACAACCGTCAGGTCACCCTTCAGAGGGCGTGGGAGGCGTGGAACGACTCGGTATCGGCAGAGCAGGAGCTGGCTGCACTGCCCGTTATCGACGACTTCCCGGCGGACGGCGTGAACCGCCTCGAAGCACTGGAAGAGCGCGTCAGAACCGCGCGGCGGGAGTACGAGTCCGCTCGGTTGCGAATGACGGAGGCCGAGGGAAAGGCGAAGGTCAAGGTAGACCACGGGGCAATTCTCAAGCACTCGTCCGATATCCGGCGGCTGCAAAATGGGCGTACGGCATTCGACGGCTCGATCAAAGACCTGCCGGAGCGCAGGGCCGAGCTCGATGGGCATGTGAAGACCCTGACCGACACTCTGAAAGACCTGGGGCCTGACTGGGACGAGGCCCGGCTGGAGGGGTTCGATCTCTCGATAGCCGTCCGCCAGGAGATTACCCAGCACGGCGACCGGCTGCGTGAGGCGTCCGCCGAGCAATTGAGTCGCAGGTCGGATCTCCGTCAGAACATCGTCGCGTTGGAGGAGGCGACCGACGCCGAGAGCAAGGCCCAACGCGAATTCGAGGCTGCGGAAGAACCTAACCTCAATACCGAGCAGATACGGCAACGCCGGAATCTGGTCCGCACCGCGAGGACGCAGCTGGCCGAAATCGGACAACTCCGACAAAACGTGCTGAATCTGCAGGGCCAACTCGAAGGCCTGGAAAACACGACATCTCAGGCCTTCATGGACGACCGGAGCAGAACAATTGGGGCTTCCCTCTTCATTTTCGGGATGGTCCTCCTGATCGGAGGAGGGATACTCGGCGGAACAGCCATTTTCATCGGAGTCATAGCCGGCATTGCGCTGGGTGGTCTGGGAGCGTACCTGTTCCTGTCCGTCACCCCGGCACACTCTTCCGGCGTGGAATCGCCACTGGCCGGTCCGATTCGCGAGTCGCTCCGGCGTACCGAAACGACCATACAAGGTCTCGAGTCCAGGATGGCACAGGAGGCAGCGCCTCTCGGCCTCGATCAAATCAACGACAATTCCCTTCGGGCCTCGGAAGAGCTTGTTGACGAAGAAGAAGGCAGGCTCAGGGAACGCACCCGCCTCTCCGATGCCTTTGAAGCGGCGAAGGACCTGGCCAGGCAGAGGCAGTCCCGGGCCGAAGAGTCCGCGATCGCCGTGACGGAGGCGGACAGGAAACTCGAGGCGGCGCAAGGCGAATGGCAGGCCTGGTTGACCGAACGTGGGCTGCTGGACTCGTTCACGCCGGAGACCGCGGGAGTGCTTCAGGGGCAGGTCGAGCTTGGACGGAGCCGGCTCGGAGACGTACGAAGCTGGCAGCAGCGCATCATGGCGATTCAGAAGGACATCGACGAATACGTAGACGCCGTCGAGCCACTCGCGTCGGCATTCGATGTCACGTTTGACCGGAATGATCCGCGGACGGTGGCCGCCGCAGCCGACAGGCTCGTCACGCTGTTTGAAGAAGTCAGGGAGAGTGTCAGGAAACGAGAGGGAGCTGAGGCTGAACTGGATGAAGCCGAAATGGATTTGGAGGGGCGCAAGAGCGACCTTGAAAGGGCGAAAGAGGACCTTGGTCAGCTTCTCCAGTCCGGCGGGGCCAAGGACGCAGAAGAGTTTCGTGCCCGTGCAGACCTCTTCAGAAGGCGGACGAGTCTGGAGGAGAAGGCGCGCGCAGCGCAGAACCGACTTCAGCAACTCAGCGGACCGGGTGAAGCGTTCGAGAGGCTGCAGGCCGATCTGGCCAGTACGGACCCTCAGTCCACGACCGACCAATTGACCGCGCTGCAGGAGGAACGCGACAACGCGGAAGCGCGGCATGAGGAACTGTCGACCGAGCGCGGTTCCGTTCAGAACGAACTCAGAACGCTCATGGGCGAGGAGGAATCGTCCCGGCTTCGGATGGAGCGGAACGTCCTCCTGGAGCAGATCAAAGGCAACGCGCGGGACTGGGCAAGGCTCACTCTCGCCCAGAGTCTCCTCGATGAAGCGCGCCGCAAATTCGAGCGAGAACGGCAGCCGGGGGTTGTCCGTCACGCTGAGAAGTTCTTCACCAACATCACCGAGGGACGATACCGGCAGGTGTACGCGCCCCTCGGTGAGCAGACGATCACGGTCACGGACGCCGAGGGGGGGACGAAGCAGCCGTCCGAGCTGAGCAGGGGCACGCGGGAGCAGCTCTTCCTGTCGCTGCGGTTCGGGCTGATCCGCGAGTTGGGCCAGCGGACGGAGCCGCTCCCCGTCGTCGTGGACGAGGTCCTCGTGAACTTCGATCCCGACCGGGCGCTACGCGCCGCCGCGGCCTTCACGGAGCTATCCGGCACCAACCAAGTTCTGGTCTTCACCTGCCATCCGACCGTCGTCGAACTGTTCCGTAACGCGGCATCCGTGGTGGGCGTGGACGAGCCCGACCTCGTAACGATCTCCTGAGTTGTCCGGCAACAGTAAGCCATACGACACCTCAGGGCCCTCTCACTATGGCAGACCGCAACTCGGCGACGTGCTCCTCGATGCGTTGACCGCAGCCGGAAAAGACATCAACAACCTCGCGCCAAGCGACCTCGCCCCGTTCGAGCACCTGCACGTTCGCGGGCGCGCGGCCACTCGCGACCTTGCGCGGCTCGCCGGTCTTCGACCGGGAGAACGGGTCCTTTGCGACGGCTGCGGCATCGGGGGTCCGGCGCGTACGCTGGCAGTCGATTACGATTGCCACGTGACCGGAGTCGACATTACCGAGAGCTACGTCGATGCGGGACGAGCGCTCACTGAACGAGTTGGACTGGACGATGCCGTCTCGCTTCACACCGGCAATGCGCTCGACCTGCCCTATGAAGGCCGGTCGTTCGATGTGGTCTGGATGCAGCATGTAGGCATGAACATCGCCGACAAGGGCCGTCTCTACCGCGAGGCGCGACGGGTGCTCCGCACCGGCGGCAAGCTCGCTCTTCACGAAATCGTGGCAGGGAGCGTCTCGCCTCCACACTACCCGACTCCGTGGGCGAGCGACCCTTCGTTCAGCTTTCTCGTGAGTCTCGATCACATGAAAGCAACGCTCGTCGACTGCGGCCTTGCGCAGGTGGATTGGCAGGACGACACCCCGAACAGCATCGAATGGGCACGGAGGCCGGTAGACTCCGGCGGTCCCGGGGGACTGCCGGACTCACTCGATGCCCTGCTCGGGTCGGACTACCGGGAACGCCTGGAGAATGTTCGCCGCAACCTCATAGAGGGGCGAATCGAAGTGGTGCAGGCGGTGTACTCGACAGCATGAGCGCACGGGGAGTCCCTCGCTTGCAGGGAAGGGAGGGCCGGGCGCAATCTGAAGGGTGGGTTGAAAGTCAGGCGGTCCCTTTTGCTATAATTTAGAGTGTGGCGACACCTTGATTTAGGGAGAAATTGCTTCGTCATGTCTACTCAAGAGTACTTCGGCGTACCAATCAACAGAACTCAGGCCAGCGCGATCTATACCGACGCGATGTCCCGCATGTACGGGCTGGTGGCGCTGGGCGTCATAACCACCGGCGCGACCATCTGGATCGGCGACATGACCGGTGTGGGCGACGTGTTCTTCAGCCTCGGCATCCTAGGGTGGCTGCTCATGATGGGAATCATGTTCGGCACCCTGATGGCGGCGAACGCCGTCGTCGCCAAGGGGAATACCGCGCTTGGCACCGTTCTCTACCTCGCCTTCACCGGCGTCGCGGGACTGTTCCTCTCGCCGATCGTGCAGGCATTCACCGGCGAGATGATCGGAATGGCGTTCCTGCTGACGGGCGGTCTGTTCGTCGCCATGAGCGCCATCGGCATGACCACCAAGCGTGATCTGTCGAAGTGGGGCCCCATGCTGCTGATCGGGTTGGTCGGGCTGATTATCATCAGCCTTATCAACGTGCTCCTGATCCAGTCCAGCGGCCTGTTCCTTCTCATCAATCTGCTGCTCCTGCCACTGTTCCTAGCGCTTACGGTGTGGGAGACCAAGCAGATAAAGGAGTTGGCGCAGGAGGCGGCGATGCAGGGCGACCAGAAGGGAGCCACTCAGGTCGCAGTCATCGGAAGCATCGGACTCTACCTGAACGTCCTGAACATCTTCATCATCATCCTCAATCTGCTCGGCTTCGCGTCAAGCGATTAAGCCGACAAAGAGGGTTCAAGTACCTAGTCAACAGGGGCTTGGAATTACGCTTCACCCTCACCCACGTATCAAGTACGGGGCAGGCTCTAGCCCTCTCCCACGACGGGAGAGGGTATAAATTGGCATCTGCCTGATCGTCAAATTCAAGTTGGCTGAGTACTAGTCAACAGGGGTTTGGAGTTACTATTCGCCCCCGTATCAAGTTCGGGGCAGGCTTTAGCTCTCTCCCACGACGGGAGAGGGGTGGGCATCTTACTATCACTCAAATCTCCATTGAGGAGAGTGAGCCCCATCACTGTCATTCTGAGCGGGAGCGCAGCGGAGTCGAAGAATCTAAGGTGTCTGTCACAACGTAGAGCTGATATGGCGAATTCTCACGCTGTTGTCACTCCTGGTCACGATAGAAGCGAGGCACTGGCCATCCGGTCTTGCGGTTATGGATTTTAGACTCCTCGCTGCACTCGGAATGACAGGCAAGGGGGCAGAGTTATAGCGTACAGTTCCGTCTTGCCTACCCCTGTCAGCCCACGACGGGAGAGGGGACAAATGGTCATCTGCCCGGTTGCCTTATTCAAGTTGACTGGGTACTAGTACCGGTTCCATATGATTTTGGCCCACCACTAAAGAGAACCCTCTCCCACGACGGGAGAGGGTTAGGCATTTTACTATCACTCAAATCTCCATTGAGGAGAAAGAGCCCCATCACTGGCATTCTGAGCGGAGCGCAGCGGAGTCGAAGAATCTAAGGTGTCTGTCACATCGCAGAGCTGATATGGAGAATTCTCACGCTGTTGTCACTCTTGGTCACGATAGAAGCGAGGCACTGGCCATCCGGTCTTGCGGTTATGGATTTTAGATTCCTCGCTGCACTCGGAATGACAGGCAAGGGGGCAGAGTTATAGCGTACAGTTCCGTCTTGCCTACCCCTGTCAGCCCACGACGGGAGAGGGGATAAGTGGGCATCTGCCCGGTTGCCATATTCAAGTTGACTGAGTACTAGGTACGTCAGTCCGCAAGAGGACAGCGCAGGGAAGATAGCGTAGGCCGTCGGCTGCAGAACGCGGAGTCGTATTCGTCGTTACTTGGGGCCCAAGATCGCGAATATGACGGCTATCAGGCCGATCGCCGTTGCCAACCCGATCGGGCCGTACTTCGACAGTCTCTTATTGGTGGACGTGCTGACCTGGTCGATAACCCACGCAGTCGGCCCGAAGACCACTCCGCCAATTGCCGGCCAGGGCGGAATCGCTCCTAACAGGAAAAACCCGTTCTTGACGCCGAATATGAGCCATGACGCGGTGAAGAGATCGAAGAACCTGCCCGCCACATTGGGGACGGACATGATGCTCGACAGGTAAAGGAAGAAGTACCGCGCCATCGGGAGGAAGATTCCCCCCGTCAGGTAGGAGTAGAACATCACGAATGCGAGGGCCAGCATCAGCCACACCCACAGTCGTCGGGCTCGTCGCCCATGTCGGCTGAAGGTCGGCCGGACCCCGTACAGCCAGTACGAGGCGGGACCGCCAACAAGGAATCCTCCTAACATGCCGGCAAGGCCGAACAGGACTGCCTGTCCGGGGGGAACGCGTTCGAGAGCGACTATGCCTTCGCACTCCGGGTGCTGGGTGAGGATCGTTGTGCATCTGCTGTTGGCTGTGCGCGCGAGGTTCATCGCAGGGGG
>JAPOPA010000218.1 GCA_026713145.1 Chloroflexota bacterium | reverse complement strand
TAACTGAGTCTTCCCCGTCTAGCGTCCGTCGGCCCACGGCGTCCCATCCCAGTTCTTCGGCACGTGATCTCGCTGCTCGCCCCATGCTCTCGCGAAGCATGGGATTGTGGAGCAGCACGTCAAGCCTCTGAGCGAAGGGTTCCGGACACCGCCTGTCGATCAGGTAGCCCGTTTCTCCCGACTTCACGAAGCTGCGGGGGCCGCTGACGCGAGACGCTATCACGGGTACGCCGCACGCCATCGCCTCGAGCGCCACGAGACCGAAGCTCTCGTAATACGACGGCAGGACAAAGACATCAGCCGCGTTGTAGTACACACTCAATTCGTCCTGAGAAACGGAGCCGGTGAAAATGACGCTGTCGCCAAGGCCAAGTGATTGCGCGAGCTCACGTAACCTCTCGAATTCCGGACTGTCTTCTTCATCCCCGCCGGCAATTACGACCGTGGTGTCCGACCTCTCGTCCATCGATGCCATGGCCATCAGCAGAATGTCGAACCCCTTGAGCGGCTCCACCCTGCCCACCGAAAGGACGACATTGCCTTCAGGCAGTCCGAGCGACCGACGTGCCTCAGGCTTCTCCGCCGGTCGAAACAGCTCCAGGTCGACCCCCGCAGGCAGGACGCTGATCTTGCCCGGGTCGGTCCCGTAGAGTCGGGACACATCCGACCGTTCCTGCTCGGTTGACACGATGATCGCGTTGGCATCGGCCATGACGGAACGTTCGGACTCGACCCGTCCCTGCGGTTCCTGCTCGCCATTCCGCGCAAGCATCTTTGTCAGCGCGGTCGTGTGAAACATCGTTACGTGAGGAACGCCCCAGTTCGTCGAAAGCTCGCTCCCGGCAATACCCGAAAGCCAATAGTGAGAGTGAATAAGCTCATACGAAAGGCGGTGGCCGCTCCGAAATGCCTCAACCCCGCTGACGAATGAAGGCACGTGCTCTGGAAGTTCGTGCTTTGGTTCATCTACCGGCCCGGCCTCCACGTGAACTACCCGAACGAACGGAGTGATGTTCACTATCTCTTCACCGTGTGCGCGGTCGCTGCGAGTATAGATATCAACCCTGCAGCCTGTCTTGGCAAGCTCACGTGCCAAATACGTGACGTACACGTTCATTCCGCCCACGTCCCGGGTGCCAGGACGTCCGGCCGGGCAGCTGTGCATCGTGAGCATTGCTATGTTGCGCATGGGTCAGTCTTTCTGCCTTACCGACTAATCCGAATCGTGTAGATCGACCTGTCTTCAGCTCCTAGGTCGTACTTGTACCTCTCCGTCCCCCGCAGGAAATCGAATGTCCGCTTTCCCGATTCTATCGCGTCCTTGATCGTCAACGCTTTATTGACGAAGCCGACGCTCAGTTGAGAATACGCCGGATCGTAGCCGCTGTTATAGAGCAAATAGGAGTCTTCATAGTCGAAATTGATACAGGCTGCCACCCGCACGCCATCAAACTCCAGCATCGATAGCTTGAGTCTGCCGCGAGCCGCCGAAGCCTCTATCAGCTCGGTGAAGAAACGCTCTCGGACCTCGGTCATAAACTCGGCTTTGTCCGGACTGCTCAAACGGTGAAGTCGGAAGAAATCGGGAAGATGCTCGGGTAGCATCTCCGGCGTGCAGTCGTACTGTGTGACCTGCCCGGAATTGCCGAGCTTTCGTATCTTTCGGCGTAGCTCGTGGCGGTACTTCTTGCCCAGCCCGCTCACGTAGTCCTCCCAGTTTCCTGGGAGGCTTTTGAACGGCGCATTGTCCTCTTCTTCGATGGCGGCATTCCAGTGGTTCTTCTTTGCGGCGGAGGTGGCAAACCGAATGGTCGGAGAACCCTCAGGGACGGACTCCAAGACTAGGGTGTCCCACTCCCATGTGGCAATCTCGTCCAACACAGCCGGGTAGAAGATATCCTCTGTACCCTTCGACACGAGGAAGTCTCGGTAGTCGAACAAGTTGGTGTCACCCATGAAGGTCACGGTTCCGTCCGACACATTCATGGGAGCGATCCCCAAGAGCGCCCCGCTACCGTCCGTCGCCGCGAGAATCCTGGGGCTCGAAGGGTCCCCAAAGTGCTTGTGCCAGATGGATTGCCACCATGGCGTTACGAAGATCGTATTCGTCCAACACGAGGGGAGAAGGTCTTCCCAGTCTCCGGCAATCTCCTCCGCGTCGATGGTCCTGACGGATGCGCCCACGCTAGACGCTCCTCGCCATCGACCGGAGTTCCTGTCTGAGTTCCACGTCCGTCTCGAACTCGCCCCGGTAGGCCGAAGTTACCATTCGAGTGCCCGGTTTCTTCACGCCGCGCAGTGACATGCACAGGTGCTCGGCCTCGAGGATGACTCCGACTCCTTGTGGTCGGATATTGTCGACTAGGGCATCTGCCAACTGCGCCGTCAGCCTTTCCTGCATCTGCAGTCGTCTCGCTAGAATGTCGAGCGCTCGCGCAACCTTGCTCGCCCCGACGACCCGTCCGTCCGGCAGATAGCCGACCGAAGCCGTGCCGATGAATGGCAGCAGATGGTGTTCGCACACCGAGAAGAACGGCAGGTTGGAAAATGCGACCAGACCTGCATCCGTCCCGTCAAACGTCGTGCTCAAGACCTCGGAAGGATCGCGTGTCAGACCGGAAAAGAGCTCGGTGTACAGTTCCGCCACACGCCGGGGAGTCTTCGCCAACCCCTCGCGCTCGATGTCTTCGCCAAGGGCGCCTAGGATTGTGGCCACCGCATGGCGGATCTGTTCTTGGTCGATCAAAAGGGGAGTTCGTTTAGGTAAGCGACAAAGTCTGCGATGCTCAAGTAGGATATCACTTTTTCGTCCCCGCTGTGGGTTCACCGCTGATTCTAGGCCGTCCAGAGGCCACGAGCGTGCCCCCTGTTTAGAGCGTCCGGAACCGCTCTTTAGAGAATATTCCCCGCCACAATTTGGGTGTGGTATACTTGCACGGGTGCGTCGCAAAGGCGCAGAGAGTAGGGAGAGTACATGGTCGAACAGTTGGAACAAGTAATGGAGCAGGAGGCGAGGCCTCCGGTTACGATGAAGTCATTGCTGGAGGCGGGTGTCCACTTCGGACATCAGAAACGGCGCTGGAATCCGAAGATGCGCCAGTATATCTTCGCCCACCGTAACGGCATTCATATTATCGATCTTCAGCAGACTCTCCACTTCCTCGAACGAGCTGCTGCCTTCGTAGAGGACATCGCCGCCCAGGGCAAGAAGATAATCTTCGTGGGAACGAAGAAGCAGGCCCAGGACACGATCGTGAGTGAGGCGGAACGGTGCGGGGCCTTCTACATCAATACCCGCTGGCTTGGTGGGACCCTGACGAACTTCACCACGATCCAGAAGCGTATCGACTATCTCGTCGAGCTTGAGCAGCGCAAGGCGAAAGGGGAGCTGTTGGTCCTC